>DAOUUR010000237.1 GCA_030668045.1 bacterium | reverse complement strand
TCGGCCTCGTAGGTGACTTTCTCACCCAGTCCGAGCAGGACAGCTACGGTATCGAACAGACGGCCACAACTCGAACTGAGGGTGCAGTTGATGTTCTTCTCCAGCATTTCCAGGATAGCCTCTATTCGGTCGCCTCCGATATTGTCCACCAGAGGGAGGTTGGGCGATCTGATTTTCTCCGGACAGGCAGTGTGCAGCCAGCTGAGCGCCATGCGATACGGTTCCCTGATGCAGATATCTCCTCCGGGCATACGGACTGGCTGGAGATATGAGTATCTTTCAAACGAGCCGAAGTTGCCAATGAGTATCTCTCCACCCCAGATAGAGCCGTCGAGACCGTATCCTGTGCCATCGAGAATCAATCCGATAGTGCGTTCGGACCTTCTGTTTTCGGCCATTACCGAAGCAAGATGGGCATGGTGGTGTTGCACCGGTATAACCGGCAGAGCTTGTTCTCGATGGGCATACTTACTGCTCAGGTATTCTGGGTGAGAGTCACACGCCACAAATTCGGGAGTGCTCTGTAGGATATTTGACAAGTGATCAATGTTGTGTTTGAAGAAATCAAACGCGGCCGGGTTGTCCAGATCGCCTATGTGTTGACTTAAGAACACATCATGCCCTCGACCAATCGCCACCGTGTTTTTAAGTTCGCTACCTACGGCCAAAACGGTGGTACCGATTTTCTCTCTAACTTTGATAGGGTCCGGTGCGAATCCACGGGATCGACGAATTACCCTCTGGCTTCTGTACTGGACTCGAATGACTGAATCATCGCATCGCTGAAGAATCTCTCGGTCATGCATTAAGAATCCATCGGCGATCCCGCTTAGCCGCGACAATGCTTCCTCGATGCTGATCGCGATCGGTTCTTCAGAGAGATTGCCGCTGGTCATTACGAGGACTTCGAACTCATTCATCAACAGGTGATGTAAGGGTGTATACGGCAGCATGAACCCCAGCAAGTCTTGATTTGGAGCCACCGATTCAGGTATCAGGGCAGGTCGTTTTGATTTCAGCAATACAATTGGCCGCGCAGGTCCAATCAGTAGCTGTTTTTCTTCCTCCGACAGTGTACAGCAATTCTCAACAAAGTTCAGGCTGTTGGCCATCAGAGCAAAAGGTTTGTTCCCTCGCCCTTTTCTAGTTCTGAGGAGCTCGACCGCAGTTCCGTTGGTGGCATCCACCGTTAGGTGGTATCCGCCTAATCCACGGAGAGCCAGTACGCCACCATTCTTGATAAGCTTTACTGCCGACCCGATAGGATCAGATGAGTCCCTGTTGCCGTTACCATCTTCAAACCATATCTGCGGCCCGCAATCGGGGCATCCGTTCGGTTGAGCATGGAATCGCCGGTTTAGCGGGTCGTCGTATTCCGTTTGGCAACGATCACACATTTCAAATGGTGCCATTGAGGTCGCAGGTCTGTCGTACGGCAGTCGTTTAACAATTGTAAATCTCGGACCACAGTTGGTACAGTTTACAAATGGGTAGCGATACCGACGGTCGTTGGGGTCGTTAAGCTCGGCCAGGCAATCGACGCAAGTGGCGATGTCCGGTGATATCAATGCTGTGGCGCTCTCGTGCGTGCAACTCTCGGCAATTGTAAACCCGGTTTCTGATTTCAGTGGGATACTATCGCTTGTGAGACCATCAATACGTGCTCGGGGGGGAGGCTCTGCAAGTATTCGCTGACCAAAAAGAATAAGCGGCTCAGCGTCACCCTGAATTTCTATTTCGACGCCATCCGGTACGTTGAAAACGAAGCCACTTAGTTCCAACTCATGTGCAAGGCGATAAACGAAGGGCCGGAATCCAACCCCCTGGACAATTCCCTGGATACGCAATCGATGGCGGTCATATATCTTTTCCCGCACGTTCATAAACGATGATTTTCTTCGATATGTTTTGGGTCTGGATTTTTCCGCGCGACTAACTCTGTTAGCCAGGCATACCAACCATCAAGGCCTGTGCCTGTACGACATGAGACTTCATGGACAGAGAGTTTACCGTTGATGCTGAGGGCGTTTGATCGTGCCGATTCCATGCTGAAATCAGTATAGTCGAGTAGGTCAATCTTGTTGATAACCAAAGTGGACGAGCGTCGGAACATCGAAGGATATTTTTGCGGTTTGTCGTCTCCTTCAGTCGTGCTGATCAAAACTACCTTTTGATCTTCGCCAAGATCATACGATGACGGGCAGACAAGATTCCCGACATTTTCAATAAAGAGTAGCCGTATCTGATTCAGGTCAATTTCGGTCAACGATTTTTCAACCATGGCGGCATCCAAATGACATGCCCCTCCGGTGATAATCGGACGAACAATTTGACCTCCGGCCGCCTCAAGCCGCTTGGCGTCGTTATCGGTCTGGACATCGCCCGCTACTAAGGCCATAGGTATGACCTCAGCAAGGGCGCCGAGCGTCCGCTCTAACAGAGACGTCTTTCCTGAACCGGGCGAGCTCACCAGATTCAGCACGGTCACCCCAGAGCTGCTGAACTGCTGACGTAAGCGCGCTGCGATTTTCTCGTTTTCCGATAGAACTTTTTTTTCAATTTCGATTCGAGCCACTGGTCACGCCTCTTGTGTTGTGTCTATTTCTACTTCAAGATAGCTAATATCCAATTCCTTGCCCAAAATAACTTCAATCGCCACCCCTTGGCAGTCTGGGCAAACAAACTTGAACTCAACAATTCTGAACTCTCTTTGACACTGTTCGCATTTTCCTTGCAGAGGGACAGTTTCTATCTTTACCTCAACTCCCTCGAGGCTCGTTCCTTTGGTGAGCGCATCCAGTCCGAATCTGAGTGAATCCTCGACGATGTCCGTCATTTCCCCGATACGCAGCCCGATCTCAGAGACAGTCGTATAGCCGTTCAATTTCATCTCATTCCTGACAGTTGAGATAATAGATTCTGCTATACTTAACTCATGCATTTCGGGTAAATCCTGTCTCTTTTTCTCAAAGTTGCTACCTGTTTCATGTCGGCTTCAAAGGTGCACCAGCCAATTTATTTCAAGTATAGGAAGTCCCCTTTCTTTTGGCAACTGCATAGCAGAAAATCT
Organism: bacterium; assembly: GCA_030668045.1. Taxonomy (GTDB): domain Bacteria; phylum Zixibacteria; class MSB-5A5; order GN15; family FEB-12; genus DAOUUR01. The sequence continues at coordinate 1,738 of DAOUUR010000237.1, read as the reverse complement.
GCCCCAAATTCTAGTAAGGTATTGACGACGATAGCTCTAATTATCTTGACACGGTGTTAGGGATTTACCTAGCTTGTGAATGAAGTCACTAACCAACCTGAGGATGCCAGTTGGTTTGTCGATATTTTAAGATGGACTTGACGAAACTCGAGAGGATGACGCACCAGTGAGTAAATCACTTCAAGCAGATACAGACACCCTCGAATCTGGCGCTCTGCACCGGACACCCTTACGCATGTCACCTTCAGATCTGGGGACCATATTCGCGAATCTGGAAAAGGCCGAATACACCTTGATCGGCCCCAAAGTTTCCGAAGGAATAATAGCGTATGATCGCATATCGCACCCCGACGAACTGCCCAGGGGCGTCACTGACAGGCAAAAACCAGCCGAATATAGACTGAGTCACTCGGACCAGCCGCACTATTTCTCGTATGCTGTGGGGCCTCACACTTTCAAGCGCTTTACTTTCCCACCACGGCACACGCTCTTTACATCCACCAAGGAAGGTGGGGAGTTGAAGCTTGCAGACAGCTCGCCCCCGGTCCGGAAGTTTGCCTTTATTGGTATCAGGTCATGCGAAATAGCTGCTCTTTTGATTCAGGACAAAGTATTCGACAATGATCAGTTTCGTGACAATCACTATGCTGCCGGACGTAAAGACAATTTTATCCTGGCCGTTAATTGTACCCATCCAGCCGACACCTGTTTTTGCGTGAGTACACGCTCAGGACCTTCCGTCAGTGAGCACTTCGACCTTTCCATAACAGAGGTGTGTGAATCCGGAGAGCATTTTTTCATAGTTTATGTCGGTTCAGACTTGGGTGAATCGATGTTGGTGGGAATAGATAAGATTGATGCAACCGATTCAGAAAAGGCAATGGCCCAGTCATCTCTTGACAAGGCTGCCGCCAATATGCAGCGATCATTGTCCACCGATGGCCTCAAAGAACTTTTGTACGATAATGCTGAATCGCCACACTGGGAAGAACTCGGGAAACGTTGCCTCTCCTGCACCAGCTGTACGATGGTATGTCCGACCTGTTTCTGCTCTACGGTTGAGGATAGTACTAATCTGAGCGGAAGCGAAGCCACTCGTACCAGGGTCTGGGATAGTTGCTTCAACGAAGATTACAGTTATATCCACGGCGGCTCCATCCGGACTTCTCCGGCAGCCAGATATCGTCACTGGATCACTCATAAGTTAGCCACTTGGCAGGATCAATTCGGTTCTCTCGGGTGTGTTGGCTGTGGTCGTTGTATCACCTGGTGTCCTTCAAGTATCGACCTTACAGAAGAAATTTCAAAGCTTCGTAAGAAGCAGACAGATAATAAAACGACTTTGGTCAAGGAGTAATTCCATGCAGAATCTCGGACCATATTTGAAAGAGCATCCATTCCTGAAAGGAATGGAAGATGCGCATTTTGACCTGATGGTTGGATGCGCATCTAATATAAAATTCGACAAGGGCGAATATATTTGTCGCGAAGGTCAAGAAGCAAACCAGTTTTATTTTGTGCGCCACGGCAGGATGGCTCTGGAGCTTTTGACTCACGATCAAGGCCCAATGTGCATCAAGACGATCAATGAAGGTGATGTCCTCGGCTGGTCGTGGATTTTCCCACCCTATATCTGGCATTTTGACTGTAAGGCAACTGAACTAACGCGAGCGATTGCGATGGATGCCACCTGCCTGAGAAATAAGTGCGAGGAGGACCATCACCTCGGATATGAATT
>DAOUUR010000392.1 GCA_030668045.1 bacterium | reverse complement strand
GACCGGTCCTGCAGGGCACATGCTGCAATAACCGTCCATTCTTTGTCCTTCGATGCTCCTTGCGCCCTGGGTCATATGATGATCTATCACGACAAACCGCATTGCCCGTTCCAAAGGAATGGTCCCGTGAACGGGTACGGAGATCTCAACCGATGGCGACCTTACGGATTCTGGCCGCCACCCTTGGACATAGTGAGATCAAGGCTCAGCTCACGGGCCGTCTTGGCGGTGAGTAGGTTTATCAGATCTTGTGCTCCCATGCTGGAGCCCTTGCCTCCTTCGCCCATGACGAGAGTTGGCACCCAGTTGCCTTGGTAGTTCTCGATAGCTTGGGCATATCGCTTGTTCACTTCTAACCACACCTCGAGTTTCTGCGCCAGCGCACCGTCCGCAGCCATTACCCGCCGTTTGTACTCAGCATCTCCATCGGCTCGCAGAATTTGCATCTGCTTGTACTCGGACGCGGCCTCTTTATCCAGTCGTGCCACCTCGAGGCGCTGTGATGCCTCGGTTTCGCCGACTTCTTTCCTTTTTCTTGCCTCCACAACAGCCCGTTCTTTAACCACTTCGGCCTCATACTTAGCGGTCATCACATTGGCCTGACCTTGAGCCTGGGCGGTGAGCTTGTCCTGCAAAGCTTTTTCTGCTTCTGCCTTGGCAGCCACAGTCTTCATCATTGAATCTCGCTGATTACTGATTTGTTGAAGCACGCCTTCCTCATAGCGAAAGTCCTTATCGAGGAAGAACTGGCTCACCCTGATACTAAATTCATTGAGTGGATTGGGCTTCCTAACCGGAGTTCCATCCTCGTTATACTTGATGTGCACAATTCGTTTTGTCTTTGTCTCTCCGGTGATTTGATCCGCAAACTCGAATTCCTCGGATTCAGTGATGTATACACCGTGAAGCACCTGATCCCATGCCAGTTGTGCGAACTCAGCACGACGGCCTGAATAGCTCTCCTCCGCGCTCATCAGGGATGCGGTCAGAATCAAAGCCTCCGCTACCGCCGGTTGAACCAGAGATCTGGTAATGTGTTGATAACTACGGAATTTGCTGTGGATCAAGATCAATTCATCGGCGATCAACGGGAGCTCAAACCTCGCATTGCCGGCAAGACGGGCAATACCGCCATCGTTGAAACGAACCTCAATTGCTTCCGATACGGCGCTCCCTCTGGCCTGTTCTGCTGTGTGGTCGTCGCCGAAGTTGTAGGTTCCGGCATGCTTATACTCGGTCACCTGGCCGAACCACTGCCCGAACATCCCCGGTTCGGTGTAAACGCCCATCGTCCCGGTAATGGGCATCTGACGAATCTTAATGAATCCAGCATCGTTTGTATCGAATAGTCGGTCTGAGAATAACACGACTACTGCGACAATAACAATCAAGATCACAATCGTTCTGGCAGGAAACGCAAAGCCTTTGTTTCTTGATGCCATTTCTTCTCCTCCTTTTCCTGCGGAGCGCTTTCTCTCATAAGAGCAGAGCGCTAATCAAAAAAACAAAACTCAGTGCGGAAGCCGCGAATTTGCTTCAGGTCCCGCCTAAATACAAGAGTCAAAATCTCAACGACCGGTCTCATAGGGCATCTACTACGACCCAATGATCCACCCGCACTCTTCTACTTTCTGTATACCCATCTGAACATCAAATCATTCAGAATCTGCCTTGGACCGTCGGAATAGCCTCACAAGGTCCTCGAGGATGAGGTAGAGCGTTGGCACCAATATCAATGTGATCGCCGTCGCAAAGAGCACCCCAAAACCCAAACTCACCGCCATGGGAATCAGGAAACGCGCTTGGATTGATGTCTCGAGAATCATAGGTGTGAGTCCAAAGAAGGTCGTCAATGCAGTCATGACGATGGGTCGAAACCTTCGGATGCCGGACTCCATGACGGCCTCAGTGATCGGCATCCCAACGGCACGTGCGCGGTTGATGAAATCAATCATCACCAGAGACGAGTTTACCACCACTCCGGTCAAAGCCACGATACCGAACATCGAAATCATACTGAGATTGATTCCAAGCAATAGATGACCCAAGACGGCCCCGACAATGCCGAACGGAACAGCGCTCATCACCACCAGCGGCTGAAATATGCTCCCAAAGGGAATTGCCAGAAGGGAGAATATGAGTAAAAGGCCGAACCCGAATGCCGTGAAGATCGCCGACAGTGACTCTTGTGCATCACGGTTTTCGCCTTCCAAGTTATAAGTGAGTCCAGGATAGTCGGTCAGCAGCTCCGCGAGGGTTCCGTGACGAAGGTCGTCTATGATGTCGTCCGTATTGGTGATTTCCTTGTTGACTCGTGCAGTAACGTTCACAACGCGTCTACGGTCGCTCCGCGTGATGGTGCTGTACCCGCGATCGTCTTCAATGTAGGCGGCCCGCGACAAGGGCACTTCCAACCCTGAAGGCGCGCGAATGCGCATGTGATCGATGGTTGCCAAGGTCCGCCGATCCGGCTCGGGAAAACGAACCATCACCCTTACTTCATTCTGGCCGCGTTGGATTCGCAAAGCTTCGGCGCCGAAAAATGCCGACCGGACCTGGACTGCAAGATCACGTTCAGTGATGCCGAGACTGGCGGCCTCAGGTCTCAATCGAAGTTTTAGCTCCCGTTTACCTTCGCTATGGCTGTCAGACACCTCGCCGACGCCGGCATAAGCTGAGATGACATCCTTTAGGCGGTCCACCGCAGCGAGGAGCACGGCATAATCCCGATGGGAAAGCTCGATATCGATGTCTGCGCCTCCCCTCACCAAAGACGACTGGAAAACGAGGTGTTCCGCTCCAGGGATACTTCCTACCTGCTCGCGCCATTTGGTCGCAAATGCGGCGCCATTTACAGTGCGGGTCTCGGGATCATCGAGGAGGAGTCGTATCTGTGCCAGATTGGAGGCGAAGAGTGAGCCACTTGTATGCGTCCCGGGACCTTGCTGAATTTGCTGCCCGATAAGCGTGAATCTGTGCCGCAGATTGCTACGATCGTCT
>DAOUUR010000473.1 GCA_030668045.1 bacterium | reverse complement strand
TCGGCTGTCATAGTTGCGGGAGCGCCGGTGACGGTCAGCGTCAGAGGAAAGTGGGAGTTAAAGAACATAACCGAATCCATAACCGTGCCTCCGGCCGTTTCGGCATATACCCAAACGCGCCCGTTGGCCGTCGCGACATTCTGACATGAGAACCAGATTCCCTTGGCGATACCGTCCAGGTCGGAAGTGGTCTCAATGTGGGATTTCATTGTACCTTCATCGACCGTAAAATAGACAGCCGTATTATCGGCCACCGGGTTCAGATACAGGTCAGAAACTATAGCGCATATTTCGACTTCTTCGCAACCGACATCCCAGTACGGCACGTTGCACAACTCTGACGCCACCGACACATAGACCGGCGGACCAGCCGAGATCAAAACCTGAGCGGCGTTGGCCAATACCGACAGCGATGCCGTAGCCCGAACGCGAACGGTACCTGAGATCGTTCCAGAATGAATGTTGGCCGAGGCGACGCCCTGGCCGTTGGTCATGGCCTGATAGGGACCGTAACCATCGGCGACTACACCAAGATGCTCACCTCCGCCGGGTCCATCAGTAATCAGGAAATCAATCGGGATACCTTCCGGAGCAGTGTTGCCATAGATGTCATAAGCCGTGGCATAGATTATACCCGTCTCAATGCCACCGGTACCTTTCACGCCAAGATGAGTTATGTCGGAGGAAAGGAAGAGCGAAGCGACTTCAGCGTTGGGTGATAGCTGGAGCGATACTTCGGTATTGCCGGAATACTCGCCATCATCAACCGTAGCTGATATATAGACGGTTCCCGATTCATTGCCGGAGATAAAGCTGACCGTAACTTGGCCCTCAGTCCCAGCGACAGTTGCCGAGGAAGGTATTTGTCCCATACCATCCCATTGACCGTTTAAATTGGCATCAAATACGAGCGAGTCAACACCGGTTGACCAGTAGCCGTTACCATCGATATCAACAAATTTCTCACCGGCGGTCAATCTCACAATCGTTCCTGCTGGAGCCGGGCTGCCTAGCGCCGTCCTGACAGTAACGGTGACCAGCGAGCTGTCGGTGCCGTTGGCCAGCAACAGACTTGGCGAGACTGACATGGTGATATTTCCGCTTCCCGTCTGAGACGTTTCATCTATGGCCATCGAGGCTTGAGCCGGATCCTCATTGCCAGTAACCCAGGCATAGATAGTGACCGACCCTGCCGTGGTGGCATGGAAGACGGTCGCAGCGACACCTGAGGCATCAGTAGTGTCTCGTTGGGGAACGAAATAACCGGCCGTGGTCGGCATAACAGTGAACCAAATCGGCTCATCAGTTACCGCCGTACCTGATGTTGTAACGGTTGCCTCAACCACCGAGATATCTCCGACACCGACAGTAGTGGGTGACGCTGATACAGACATCTGGACGGTAGAAATGGGTATATCACTAACACTTTTGGATCCACATCCAATCATTGCTGTCAGCATCAAAGGCAACAGCAAGAAACTTATCCATAGCCGGGCGGCTTTGTTCTTCTGGGACATCGGTCGCTCCTGTATTTTTTTGTTTATTCGTGTCTAACTCGCAAGAGGCCCGGCCATTTACCGGTCCGGGCCAACCTCCCATGGGCAACTTCTTAGTTGCCGCTCATAGCCAGACCTGGCTCGACGATAGTCGGAGTTACAAAAATCACGAGGTCACGGCTTTCGTTCCGCTTGTTGGTGTACTTAAACAGTAATCCGATCAGCGGAATGTCTTTGAGGATCGGCACGCCTATTTCAGTTACTACTTCATCTTCGGTCGTCAAGCCACCGATCACGGCCGTCTGGCCGTTCTCAACTATGACATTGGTTTCTGCGTTGCTTGTATTTATAATGACGCCGTTGGGATCGAACTCATAGGTCGATCTCTCCGGTTTCAGGTGCATGATAATCTGGTTCTCGGCGGTGATATGAGGGGTGACGGTGAGAATCGTGCCCACTTCCTCAAATTTGATAACGACGTTGCCGGACTCATCAAACTGCTTGACCGGAATCTTCTGACCGAGTTGAATCCTGGCCTGCTTGTTGTCAACAGTAGTAATTTCCGGATGGGCTACGACCTTGCCCTTGCCGGAGTTGACGACAGCTTCAACAAAGGCATCAACCGACCAACCCTTCTGAAGCGCCTTTACGTGATAGCGTGCGGCGTAGTCGGACAGGCGCCCACCCTGTATATGAGCGTCCTGATCATATGATCGGCCTGTTTCGGTAGTAGCTGTACCTTCAACGAACCAATCAACACCCAGCTCCTCCCGATCGGTGGTGAATATTTCAAGTAGCTGGGCAGAAATCTTTATCTGTTGGGCCGGCCTGTCCAACTCCGCTATGTATCCGAGTACTTGGGTCATATTGCTTGGTACTTCCTGGACAATGATCGTGTTTGATCGAGCGTCACTGGTAGCCTTCCCGCGATCTGTCATCAATGACTCGACGGCCTTGATAATATCATCCGATTTCGAATTGGAAATCCTGACT
>DAOUUR010000426.1 GCA_030668045.1 bacterium | reverse complement strand
GCCAGAATCTGGGAGCGAAAAAGCCTGATCGAGCAGCCCGCTGTGCCTGGGGTGCTACCGGGGTGGCGGTCGCTATCACTTTTGTAATCTCGGCCCTCTTTATACTAATGCCGCGCCCCATTGCCTCGATTTTTACCGACAACCCCAAGGTACTCAGCATAGCCGTTGACTACCTGATTATCCTTGGGATTTCACAGAGTGCGATGGCGGTCGAGATTGTGTTGGAGGGAGCTTTTGGTGGCGCCGGGGACACGGTCCCCCCGATGGCGGTTCAACTGCCCCTGTCGGCCTTGCGCGTCCCGATGGCCTACTATCTCTGCTTCAATCTCGACTGGGGTATAAATGGAGTCTGGTGGACACTGACTATCACCAGCCTGATGAAAGCGGCCACCCTCGCCTACTGGTTCAAGCTCGGCAAGTGGAAAACCAAAGAGGTTTGATATTTGTTGCCACAGAGAGTGTGTCTGCTTTTCTTGAAATCAGAAGTTTCGAGACCAATGCAGCATTTGAGGCAACTGAAGGAGCACAGGCATCATGTCCCAACATTATGTTCGTTTTATCCCCCCCGAAGGCGGCCCAGCTCTTTACGGTTTCATAGACGAGAACCAGGTGGTCAAACTGGAAGCAGCCCCGTGGGAGAACCCGACTAAGACTGATCAACGGTTCAAGCTCAGCGAGGTGAAGTTCGTTGCGCCGGTGGAGCCTTCCAAGATTGTCTGTATCGGGTTGAATTACCATGCGCACGTTGCAGCATCGTATTCGGCTGAGGAAGCCCCTGAGCGGCCACTCCTGTTTCTCAAGCCATCTTCTTCGATTATTGGCCCCGACGATGCCATCGTTCACACCGATCAGGCTGAGAGGGTTGATTATGAAGCCGAGCTTGGCGTGGTGATCGGCAAGACCGCACGGGCGGTGGCGATCGAGGAGGCGATAGATTATATTTTTGGTTTCACGGCGGTTAACGATGTTACCGCGCGGGACCTGCAGAAGGTTGATGGCCAGTGGTCACGCGCTAAAGGCTTTGATACGTTCTGCCCGGTTGGACCGTGGATTGTATCCGGCGTCGATTGGGCAGACATTCTGGTCGAAGGAATCCTCAACGGCAAAGTGATGCAGTCAGGGCGAACATCGCAGATGATTTTCAATATCCCGTTCTTGATCAGCTATATCTCTTCAATAATGACACTCAACCCCGGTGATCTGATCTCTACCGGTACACCCGCCGGAATTGCACCGATGAAACCGGGTGACACGATTGAAGTGAAGATCGAGCAGGTTGGTACGCTTAAGAACCGGGTAGTTGCACCATAGACATCGACCGGTGCGGACACAATGAACGCATGAGCCGGTTTGTACGTAGAAGCATTGAACGTCCGAATGCGAACAGAAGATGAGGTTGTAACGATCAGTGACCGAACGGCTGTACTATAACGATCCGAATCAGGTGGAGTTTGAGGCAACAATCGGCGAGGTCGGTCAAGTTGCGGACCGGTTTTTTACGGTACTGGATCGGTCAGCGTTCTATCCTACCTCAGGTGGCCAACCGCACTATACCGGTCAACTGAATAATATTGACATTGTAGAGGTTACAGTTGAGGACGATAAGTCGGTTAGACACTGGAGCAACTCAGCCATTGGCGAAGCTGGCGATACGGTTAGAGGTGTCGTAGACACTACCCGTCGTCGGCATTTTCGTCAGCAGCATACCGCCCAGCATATCGTCAGCCACGTGTTTCATGCCATGTTTTCGCTGCGGACAATGTCGGTACATCTGGGGGAAGAGTACTCGGCTATCGAATTCAACGCCGACACCTTCCCGCCGGAGAAATTGAAACAGGCAGAGAAGGCCTCCAATGACATCCTCGCGCAAAACTTACCGATAGAGATTCTGATTGTCGATGCCACCGAAGCTGCCCGTCTACCGCTTCGCAAAGAACTTACGCGAACAGGGAAGATTCGAGTTATTCGGATTGGTGACATTGAGTACTCACCCTGTGGCGGAACGCATTGCAATAGTACTGCCGAGGTTCGCACCATCAAATTGACCGGTATTGAGAAAATCCGTGGCCGTATCCTTGTCAAGTTTCTTGCCGGTGAGATCGCGCTGGAAGACTACCTTGGTCGGTACGAGGTGACATCGGAGTTGTCGCGGAAGTTTACCTGCCATTTTAGTGATTTACCTGAGAAGGTGATTTCACTTCAGACGAATGCCAGTGATCTTAGACAGGAAGTGACGGCCCTCGGAAAAGAACTGCTTCCGGTCCGAATCGAAAGTATAGCCGGGTCGGTTCGTACGATCGGGAAATACCAGTTTGCGTCGGGCGACGTTGGTTCGACCGATGCGAAATCAGCCATCCAGGTGGCGCAAGCGGTAGCTGAGAAGATCGAAGGCGCAGCGTTGGTTCAATCCGAAAGTCGGTTGGTGATTGCTGTGTCATCGCAGTGTGGTCTTCACGCCGGAAAGCTGACTTCGAAATTCAACCAGCATTCCGGTCTCAAGGGTGGTGGCGGGCAGACGATGGCTCAGATCGGTGGAGCCGAGAATGGGAAACTGAGTCAATATGTCGAACTGTTTTCTTCGGTGCTGAACGATGAGTAAGCTCAGGGCCATGGCCCTCTCAATGTTTGTAGCACTGCTACCCTCCATTCTGCTTTCGCAGCAGGCAGACAAATTGAAGCTTGAGTATTGCGATCAGTTCGAGGTCATTCGGGAGGGTGACCATTACGTGACCTTTGCAGTGGGCAACGCGCGATTCCGAACCTCTACCGGTCTCATCCGATGTGACTCGGCTATCTGGCGCAAAGGGGAGTCGGT
>DAOUUR010000143.1 GCA_030668045.1 bacterium | reverse complement strand
TCTCGGTCATCATCGCTGTTGTCTCAATCGTTCCGTAGTAGTCATTGATATACGAGCGAACATAACCGGCACCACAAACCGCAGTCGCAAGCGTTGCGATGATCGCCGCTCTTTGGTCGACGTATTTCTCATCAACAAATAACCGACCATAGCAACCATCGGGCATCGCCTGGAATCTTTTGATCGGCCAACTGCCGAACTCAACGCCCGGCAGGGCTGCCACCACACTATCGTTATGGTGCACTAACCAGACGATCACAGTGCCGCCAAGATGTTCAAATAAACGCGCAAAACGATCTGAGCAGAAGAATGATTCTCTGGTGAGAAAAGCAACCGACTCCTTCTGTGCCGGAGTAAGTTTCTTGTAACAGATGGCTTTCATTAGTTACGAACCAGCAGGAACTTGCCCCGACCAACATGACCGTCGGTGTCCTTCAGGACAAACAGGTAGACACCCGAAGCAACCTCTACTCCCGCATCGTTGCGTCAATCCCATCCGTCGGCGGTCAATTCACCCTCCCACACCTGCTCACCGGCCACTGTGAAAATTGTCACTGTCGCCCGCTCAAGGAAATTGAAGTTCAACCTGTCGACACTCGAACCGACAACAAACGGATTGGGGAAGGCTATCACTTTTTCGACATCGGCAGTCGGCGTACCGATCTCAGACGGCAAATACGAAATACCGGCATCGGTAGCGACATAAAGTCTGCCGGTAAAACGATCAAAGGTTACGTTATTGACGTGATAGGATACCAGTCCGCTATTGAGCGTGTTGAAAACCGTTTTCGTATCGTCAACCAGATCTATCCGAACCAGTCCGTTGGCGGTTCCGATCCATACTGAGCCGCGACCATCAAATTCGATGTCGGTCACCAACGGTCCCACACCGGCCGGGAGTTCCACCGTGCGGAAAAAATCAACGCCAAGATCAAAACGCGACACTCCAAGATTGGTCCCAACCCACAACTCGCCATTAGGGGCAAACTCCACCGCCTTGACCTTGTCCGAGATCAGATAGACCGAATCTGCTATCCAGTGGTGAACGGTGTCATCGGAACGATCATGCGGATTGCTACCCAGGTAGTAGTTGAACACACCGCTTCCCTCAGTACCAATGGCCAGATATCCATCCTGGTAATCCAAGTCGACAATTGTGGTTGTGGTAATCCCGTCGGCAACACCAAGTGAATCCCACGATGCGAGATTGTCGAGATTGTTCTGATCGGCAATCGCAATCGGATAACCATTGAGTGCTATAAAGCAGGCCATGTAGACATACCGACCATCGGTCGCCATGCCATTGACAAAAACCCAGGTTTGTCCGTTCGGTGGGTTCTGCGTATTGCCACGCATGGTCGAGTTGTTTTCATCGTAGTTGATCAATTGGTCGTCATCAAGAATCCATATGCCGTTGCCCTCAGTGCCAACCCAGGCTCGGCCGTCGCGGTCGGTTAGCAGATCGGTTGTGCCGCCACGCACCCATAAATCACGAATAGTCCACTCATCGCCGTCAAATTGCGCTGGTGGTCGCGATGAAAAACCAGCCGTAACGAGACCATCCGCATTTACCGTCAAATCCGAGATGTCGCTGCCGGGAAGACCGGTGAAGGGATAGGCGACATACGCGCCACCACTCTCATAGAAGATGCCACCGCCGGAAGCTGCTACCCACCGGGAACCGTCATAGCCAACCCCAGTCAGCGGATACGATGTAAGGCCCACCGTGTTCAACGGCTGAGCTGTACTATTGATGATATATCCAAATCCGCCACCGGAAGTGTCAGAGTAGTAGTAGAACAGAGAATCGCTTTCGACGCGAAGACGGGCATCATCACATCCGGGTCCGATATCAATCTTCACGAAGCTCGTATCAACATCCCTGTCCAGAATGAAAACCCCTCCCTGAGTTGCAACATATAATTCATTCTCGAATATTTTCACATTTCTGACGATCTCGCTGCCAAGTTCAGGATAATCACCGATGTCGAAAGTTGTCCAGGCCGATGGCGATTTCAGGGAGGCCGTGTTCGAACGATCAGCTACCGCCAGACCGGCTGAGGTAGCAATCCAGATAGAGTCATCCTGCAGGAGGATATCATAAACGGCTGCTCCGGCGTTAAGATCGCCAAACAGCGTATAACTGTCCAGAATTTGACCGCCAAAGAGAGTCTTGGAGAAAAGAACCAGACCAATTTCGGTACCGACCCACAGCAGGTCGGCATCATCGAAGAGACAGTGCAGACGAACAATCCGATCCTCACTGTCACGAAAGATGAATTGATCGGAGTTCTCGTAATCGAATCGCACCAGGCGACCAAGCCCGGCGATCCATTTCTCACCCGAGGCATCAACAATGATATCGGCGAGGTCAATTGTCCCGAGTCCGTCGGTGTTGAGAATCTGTTGACCGGGGAGCGTTGGATCGGTCACAGCGAGCAAACCGCCCGATGTTACAATGAACAGCGTATCGTCGATCACCCGCATCCGGCGGACATCTTCAAACGATGTCCAGTTGACCCAGCGGTCAGCCCCAAACAACTGCACCGGCACAAGCAGTGCAATGATGACGACACTCAGGGCAATCAGAGTCGGCCGGGAAAGATTTTTCGTATTATCCATATCGTTGTTAATATACCGATTATGGAAATCGTGAGCAAGAACGAGAATCTGCCGGCCACGTCACCATATCGGGTGAAAATCGAGAGTCCGCTGAGGCGGGTGATCTTCCCGCTCAGCGCTCCGACTTCATACGGTTCCAGTTCTCCCCGGATGCGACCGTAGCCATCGACAAAATAGGTAAGACCGGTATTGGCCGCTCGCACCCACCAGCATCGATTCTCAACCGCACGCGTGATGAATATATTTGAGTGCATGTGAATGCCGACCGACTGGCCAAACCAGGTATCATTGGTAATGCCAACTAGAAACTCCGCTCCATCAAGGATTGCCTGGCGTGAGAATTCCGGAAAAGCTGATTCAAAACAGATCAGGGCAGCATAACCAGCATCGGGCAGTTCAAAGAGGAGCGAACTGTCGCGGCCCGGATAGAAATCGGACCACCATTGCACATCGTAGGTTTCGATAAACGTCAGGTACTTGCTAAGAAACTCGCTGGTCAGAAACGGCAGGTAATCCTGATAAGGTACGTGTTCGGAAAATGGCACCAGCTTCTGTTTGTCGTACCGACGATCAAGCTCGCCGTCGGGACCAAACTGATAACATGAGTTAAAATGTCTCTCGGTCATATTCTCTTCGAACGCGGCTCCCAGAGCTCCCACCAGATGATACGAGTTGGTACGGCGGGCAATAGCACCAACTGCCTCCCGGCATCCCCTCTGATGCGACAGGAAGCAGGGCGCGCTCGTTTCTGGCCAGACAAACAGCCGGACGTCATCATCGGTCACAGATTGGGCGAGCGAATCGTAGCGGCTGAAACTGAAATCACGATTACCGGGGCGCCATTTCTCCTCTAACGATACCGAACCCTGCAACAGCGCTATCTTGTAATCACCTTCAATCTGAAACCGTGGGGTGACAATCCAACCATAAGCCACCAGTGCGCCGACTATGGTGCAGGCGGCGAAGAACGAGGTGAGTCTTTGTTCCGATGAGAGAGTCTTGCGAAGAACCTGCCAGAGCAAGACATTGACCGTTAGTATCAACAGCGAGAGTCCGTGCACTGAGATTACCGATACAATTTGCAGTATGTAACCAAAATATGCCTGCGTGTAACCGAGGTCGGACCACGGGAAAGCAAACTCAGTCAACGTGCGAAAATGTTCCATCCCCACCCACAGGAATGGCAAAGCGATCACACCATACAGAGGCTTAATCTGGCAGAGCTTGTTGAATGTCGCCAGAATCGCTGCATAATAGAGAGCGACAATCGTCACCGCCATGACCATCCCCGGCGGCGTCACCATCGCAATCCAGTATATCGAAAACAAATTGAAAAAGAATGCGAAGAAGTAGGCTGCCCCGAACACCTGTTTGCCGCGAAGCGACGAGATAATCATCAGCGGTCGGATCAACGAAAACCAAGCAAGAACACCAAAGTATCCGGGATAGAACGACAACGACAGCAGAAACGACCAGAGCAGCAGTTCCAACCGCCGCTTGCGTAGTTCCACATCGGGTGGAACAACAAAATGACCGATTGTCCTGAAGAATCCGGTCAGAGAACTATCCTCTCACAATGAGTGACTTGCCCGTCATTTCTTCGGGCTGCTTGAGACCCATTATATCAAGAACGGTCGGAGCCACGTCGGCCAGAATGCCACCGTCGCGGAGTGCTACTTTCCCCGATGAGCCGGCGTTTTCAAACGGATCGTACAGAATTACCGGCACCGGGTTTGTCGTGTGTGCTGTCCACGGTCCACCGGCCGCGGGATCGATCATCACTTCGGCATTGCCGTGATCGGCCGTAATCAGCGCCGCGCCCTTCTGACGTTCAACCGCTTCCAGCAGTCGCCCGACACCACGATCCACCGCCTCTACCGCCGCCTTGGCCGCATCAAAAATGCCGGTATGCCCGACCATATCGCAATTGGCATAATTAAGCATAACAAAATCATACTGGCCTGAATCTATCTTGGCAACAGCCCGGTCGGTCACTTCTACCGAAGACATCTCCGGCTGTAAGTCGTACGTAGCAACTTTGGGTGAGGATACCATCTGGCGGTCTTCACCCTCAAACGGTTCTTCAACACCACCATTGGTAAAAAACGTCACGTGCGCATATTTCTCGGTCTCGGCTGTACGCAACTGTTTCTTGCCCGCGCGAGCGAGAACTTCACCCAGGATATTTTTAAGCTTCACCGGACCGAACGCCACTGCTGCTTCGGTCAGGCCGACACCGTAGCTGGTCAATGTTATTAAATCAATCGCGGGGTGTTCGCACGGCTGGAATCCATCGACCTCATGGCCGGTTAGCATGTATGAAAGTTGACGGGCACGGTCGGAACGAAAATTGAACATGATGCACAGGTCACCATCGACAACGCGACCGATTGATTTGTCACCAAGGTTGATAACGGTCGGCAGGATAAATTCATCGGTAACATCGTTGGCATAAGATTGTTCGATCACCTTGACTGGATCGTTTCCCGACTCACCCTCGCCATCAACGACCGCCCGAAACGCCAGCTCGGTCCTTTCCCAGCGGCTGTCGCGATCCATACCATAGTAACGTCCACCAACTGTAGAAACCTGCCCCAGACCGATCTCTTCAAATTTCGCCACCACCTGTTCCATGTAACCTTTGCCCGAAGTAGGGACCGTGTCGCGACCATCCATACAAGCGTGCAGGTATAGCTTCTCAACACCATGCCGTTTTGCTAACTCAACCAGTGCATAGAGATGGTCCAGTGATGAATGCACTTTGCCATCGGAGACCAGACCAAACAGATGCACCGACTTGCCGTCACGAGCAACTTTATCCATCGCCGTAGTGAACACATTGATCTTGAAAAACTCCCCCGATTCAATCGATTTGTCGATGCGCGTAATATCCTGATAGACCACCCGTCCGGCACCGAGGTTGAGATGTCCGACCTCGCTGTTACCCATCTGACCGTCGGGCAATCCAACCGCCAGTCCGGCACCATCAATTTGCGTTACCGGGCACGAAGCAAAAAGTTTATCAAGATTTGGGGTCTTGGCGGCGGTGATGGCGTTATCGGGTGCCGCCTCCCGCATTCCGTATCCATCCATGATACAAAGTAGAAGCATTGAGTAACCTACCCTTTTAGGAGCCTGAAGAAGTTAGTTTTTTAGCGGAGCTTTACAGCTCCGTCACCTTCCACTATTCGACCAATTCGGTAGATCGTTTCACCCATCCCTTCGATTTCGCCAACAACCTTGTCGGCCTCGGATTCCGGCACAACTATAATGTAGCCTATACCCATATTGAACGCGGAATATATGTCGTCAGGATCAATATTGCCGGCCTTTTTCAGGAAATCGAAAATGGGCAGCGACGGCCAGGACGTCTTGTCGATCTCGGCATTAACGCCGGTCGGTAGAATTCGTTTGAGGTTGCCGCCGATACCACCGCCGGTAATGTGCGCCATGCCGTCCACCGTGTACTTGCTCAGCACGGGATGGATGATATGACTGTAGCAGCGATGTACCATCATCAACGCTTCGGCGATTGTCTTGCCCAACTCCTCGACATAACTATCCGGTTTCAGACCGGCGATTTCAAAAGCAACTTTCCGGGCCAGCGAGTAGCCATTGGTATGAAGACCGTTCGATGGCAGCCCGAGACAGACATCACCGACCTTTATAGTCGAGCCATTGATAATCTGATCCTGGTCCACCAACCCAACAACGAACCCGGCCAGATCGTACTCGCCCGGCGCGTAGACATCGGTCAACTCGGCTGTCTCGCCACCAATCAATCCGAGACCCGCATTGCGGCAGCCTCGACTGAGACCAGTAACAATCTCAGCAATCACTTCCGGCACAAGCTTGTTGATACCGATATAATCGAGGAAAAAGAGC
>DAOUUR010000495.1 GCA_030668045.1 bacterium | reverse complement strand
TTTGCCATGACCGTGGCCGAGGCCGGCTTGCCGGAGGACACCCGGCGCGGCTGGCGTCGAGCCCTGTTCCATGCCCTTTCTGACGGCAAGAAACCGGCGTCTACAAGGAAACGCCGCCCCCGGCCCCGGCAGGAAGATTTGTTTGAGTTCCCCCTGTTCAAGGATTTTAAATGAGTGAAGGAATAATCACATTCTCCCTCAAAGATGCTCCGGCCCTGATTGAACGGCTGCTGCCGGTTCAGAAGCTCTCTGCCGAGGCCTACAAGGAGCAGATGGCAGTGCATGGCAAGACACTCACCGCGCTTGGTGGTTACTGGAAAGGCAGGAAGCCGTTGATTTTGGACAAGGCCTGCATTCTCGGCTGTCTGTTGCCGGCCACCGATGATTCGGTCCACGACCTTGCCATCTTTGAGAAACTGATGGCCATGGATGATGAGTCTTTTGTGGTCCGCTGGAAAAGACGCCCAAGGCAAAAAGAAATCCTCGAAGCGCTTTCCATATCCCGCATCTCTGACTACTTCACTGTCGAACCGGAGGATGTGCTGCCCGCTTCCGCACCAATAGATTGGTCGAATCCTGATTACAATGGAGTAAAAGTCGCATGGCGTGAAGATCTTACAGAACTGGAACGCCGCCGGCTGGAGGCGCAAATGCTGCCAATTATGCCCTACCGTAAACGTGTTGACAAAGCACAGCGTCCTGAAGAAGTCATAGACACAGTTCACGAACATATTTGGGATGCGGTGAATGATCATCTCAAGACGAATGCCTACTCATTCCCTGAACTCATCGAGCAACTTGGCGTTATGCGATTCGGCCGCCGGCCGAAAATGGCCGATACCTTCTGCGGTTCCGGTCAAATTCCCTTCGAGGCGGCTCGACTTGGCTGCGATGTATACGCCTCCGACCTTAACCCGGTAGCCTGTATGCTCACCTGGGGCAATTTCAACATCATTGGCAGCTCTGAGGCGACACTCGAAAAGCTGAAACGAAAACAGCGGGAACTGATCGACAGCATTCAGGCTGAAATTGACAGCATAGGCGTTGAAACTGATGGTCGCGGCTGGCGTGCCAAAGTGTTTCTCTATTGTGTAGAAGTCCGTTGTCCGCAAAGTGGCTGGCTGGTGCCTCTTTTACCTTCTCTGGTTATCAGCAAGGGGTATCGTGTCATAGCTGAATTGATCCCCGATACCAAGCTCAAACGTTATGAAGTTGTCATTCATTCAGGAGTTACTGGTGAGTTGTTGGAAGCTGCAACTCATGGTACAGTTGGACGTGAGGGCAAATTCGGCGATGCTTATTTGATACATCAAGTTGGTGGAGTGAACTATAAGACTAAAATATCGACGTTACGCGGTGATTTTCAGAAAACTGACGGAACGATCGGAAATAATATACATTTATGGGATAAATATGACATCAAACCGCGTCCTAACGATATTTTTCAGGAACGCCTTTTCTGTGTACAGTGGATGCGTCCTAAAATTAAAGGAAGGGGTTACGAGTACGAGTTCCGCAAAGTCACAAGAGAAGATTTTGAGCGGGAACGCATCGTAGAGGAATATATAACCGAACATCTTGCTGATTGGCAGGCTAAAGGGTGGGCGCCGGACATGCGAATTGAGCCAGGCGGGCCACCTCGGTATCAAGGGCTTGACTTAATTAAATCGCGCGGCTGGTCATACTGGAATCATGTATTTAATCCGCGGCAATTGCTGGTAGCTTGCCTTGTTCGGCAAGGATTGACGGCAACTCTTGCGCTGTCTTTCGCTCAATCATTGAACTCGAATAGTCGCTTATCACCTTGGTCTAATGCAGATGGCGGCGGGGGTGCAGTCAAACAAACTTTCGCTAACCAAGCTCTTAACACACTGTTCAATTACGGATGCCGTGGTTCTGAGTATGCAGCGAATCTTTTACTACAGAATTACAAAAACTTTCCGATCCAAGACGGCCTGATGTATAAAGTCCAAGCTGTTCCTGCAAATCAACACACTGAACAGAACGATATCTACATTACAGATCCCCCGTATGGCGATGCAGTGAAGTACGAGGAGATTCTCGATTTTTTCATCGCCTGGCTGCGCAAGAATCCACCTCCTGAGTTCGCCGACTGGGTCTGGGACAGCCGCCGTTCACTGGCTATCAAGGGCGAGGACGAGGAGTTCCGCCGGGGCATGGTAGCCGCCTACAAACGGATGACCGAGTGCATGCCGGACAACGGCATCCAGGTCATAATGTTCACCCACCAGTCCGGCTCCATCTGGGCTGACATGGCCAATATCGTCTGGGCATCGGGCCTGCACGTCACCGCTGCCTGGTAT
>DAOUUR010000462.1 GCA_030668045.1 bacterium | reverse complement strand
TGCGATACTACCGGTGGCGACTACTCTATCAGCAGCAGCTCGCCGTGTGCATCGTGGAATAACAGTTGCGGCGTCTTGATTGGTGGTGAATCGATTGGCTGTGTGACCGATACGACCGGGTTTGTCGTCAGTGGTGGCACCGCCGTCGATCTATACTACCTGCAGGCGGCCGATATTGATCGCGACAACCGCAGTGACCTGGTCTATACCGGCAACACTGTTACCGGGCTGTTCATTAAGTATGGTCAGACCGGGGCATCGTTCACCTCCGCCGATCTGCTTTTGTCAATCAATCAGGCCTCGATTATCATTACGTACATCAACAACGATGAACTTCTTGATATAGTGGCGGTCGAAGCATCGCAAATTCATGTCTTGCTCAACAATGGTAATCGGACTTTTTCCACGACTTCTATCCCATACGGCTTGCCAGTTTCATGGGGTGGCAAGGATTATGGTTCGTCCCTTTCGGCAGCCGACCCGGCAGTGACGGCCGCGACCGGTCTTCTTAATGATGACGTCTACTATGATATGGTGATTGCTCCAAATATCGTCCTTTATGGCGATGGTGTCGGTGGTTTTGGAAATGAGACTGCTCTCGGTTTTACTTTCGAAACGGTCAACACCGGTGATTTCAATTATGATGGCTGGGATGATCTGTTGATCACGTCGGGTGATTCGGCTAAGATATTTCTAAATGACCAACAGGAAGATTTTGTTAGAACGTCGGCTCGCTACGTAGGCACGACCAGCTTGGACCTGCCACCCAAGAATGCCGTTGTTGATTTCAACAACGACGGTGATCTCGACTACGCTCTGGTTGTGCCACTCGATGACGGTTCGGGGCAGAGTCTGATCACATGGGTCTTTGGAAGCGGCTTGGGAGGATACATGATAGCGGACTCGATCAGGGTGAGCGGAATTGCCTACGATCTGGTGGCCGCCGACGCCAATAAGGACCATGTGCTTGACATCGTAGTGGCCAACGGCACAACCAATCAGTTGGAGATCTACCTGGGTGATGGCAACGGCGTTTTCGGTGGTCCTGTCCTCGTCGATTTGGGAACAGAGTCCGACTTGACCTACGTGCTGGCCTCAATTGATATCGATCAGGACGGTAATGTCGATTTCGTTTCAGGCGGACTTGATGAAGGCAACCTCGTTTTTGCCGAGTCGCAAAGCAGCGGCGATCCGATCCTCGTTGATGAGATGGTTACAACCGGTTACTCAACAGTAACGGTAGGTGTGACAAATCCGAATGGCTATGTGATCTCGCAGAATTTCAGCACAGTCGCAGGGTCGGAGTACTGGCGCCACGATGTCAATGACGACAACCTCCTTGATGAAGAGGCGTACGATTTTAACCTGCTTGAGGGCGAGTATAGTATCACTATTGACGCACGTGCCGGTGTTGACGAGGGGGAGACGTTCAGTGTGGGGATTCGGATTAATGGTACCGCCCAGGCTCATATCTTCCAGGACTATACACAAACAGTTGTGGGCAAGTATTGGACGCCATTTAATGCCGCGGCTGATGACAATATTGTGTTCTACTACACGGTCGAATACCCATCCTCGATTCAACCCGCCAACGGAGCACCCACAACCAATGTTCAACCGACTCTCGACTGGTCGATCCTCGCCGGTGATCTCTGGCCAACGGCAACGAATTACAATCTCCAGTTAGACGATGATTACTTCTTCGGCTCACCGACTTACGACATGACGATGCTTGCATCATCGTCAATCACTATCCCGTCCGCTCTTGGCGAGGATGCTGTCTATTATTGGCGGGTGCGTGCTTTTGAAGGAACCTGGTCGGAATACTCGCGGACATTTGCGCTGTATATCAAAAGCGGATGTTGTGTCGGGATAGCCGGCAACGCCAATGCCGATGGCAGCGAGGACATCAATATCTCCGATATTACATACCTTGTCGACTATCTGTTCGGGATACCACTCGGTCCGGCACCACCATGTCCAGAAGAGGGTAATGCCAATGGCGATGGTGACGGCAATATCAATATCTCGGATATTACCTATCTGGTAGATTATCTGTTCGGCATTCCGCTTGGCCCGGCCCCACCGGCCTGCCCGTAGCGGACAGGTTCAGGCAACAACGGCATTGAAACATCCGAATATTGTTACTATACATGAAGTGTCTGAATTTAAGGGACGACCTTTCTTTGCTATGGAGCATTTGGAGGGACGGTCGTTGGATGATGTCATCAAAGGCAAGGAACTGAGTCCGGAGCAAGCGGTTAATCTGGTGATTCAGCTGTGTGAAGGGCGGGCTGCATGAAGTTAGACCATGACCTCAATATACTAAAGCAAATCCGTGACTTATGGGCAGGTGTAAACAGGGATCCAAAACTTCTGAAGTTTATTGATATGTTGACTTTTCGTAAGGTACTTACTGAGAATAAGCTTCTTGTATTTACCGAGTCAAAGGAGACCGCCGATTACTTGTCCAAACACTTGAGTAGCAAATTCAAGAATCAGGTCTTAACCTTTACCCGTCAATCCAGCGCAAACACGAGAGAGCAGGTAATCGTCAACTTCGATGCAAGAGCAC
>DAOUUR010000348.1 GCA_030668045.1 bacterium | reverse complement strand
GACACTGCCACTGAAGAGCATAAGCAATATGAGGCCGGAAAGTAACGCGCGGCCAAATCTGAGCTTCATCGAATCCTCCGTAAAACGGCGTTTCATACATTCCGCTGATACCTATTGAGCAACGACCGTACCATTTGCAGAAAAGGCTCCTAAGTGGTTGTGACGCCGGATGTTATGCGGGTGAGTGGTGCTTGAGAAATTGCGTGGCCAAATCAAGGTATAGGGAGCGTCCCATAGCCATTGGGCCAAAACCTTGTAGCTAAACGTGTTAGAGGGTCGGATCGCTCCCTGTCCGGAATTAGCTGGTGGACAGACGATAATTTGAGTTAGATGTTTTGGCTGGTCATTCCACATTGAGGTCATTTGGCCGTCAATAATGAGACTGGTCTACCACCAATGAGGACCGGGACGATACCATTTGACAATACGTGCTCAGATCGTATATTCCGCGCGGCCTATGACTATGAGAACTCGAGCACTGTTGTACTCTTTCCTGACTTTTCTAATCATCTGTCTGGACTATAGTGTCGCCTTTGGTCAGGATTCCGACGGGATCTTTCGGACTGATCGTATTAATGCGCTGGTTCTGGTGGTCATCTTTTCTGCGGCTATTCTTCTCTATACAAAATGGGCCAAAGAGGGCAAACCGCTTTTCCTTCGCAAGATTCCCGGTCTTAACGCTGTGGAAGAAGCTGTTGGCCGTGCTACCGAAATGGGACGGCCAGTGTTGTTCATTCCCGGTATTCAGGAGCTTGATGATATTGAGACGATTGCCGGAGTGTCGATTCTGGGGCGGATATCAAAAATCACCGCACAGTATGAGACACCATTGATGGTGCCGGTACGTTATCCGTTGGTACTTGCTGCCTGCCAGGAGATGGTCGAGCAATCATATGTTGAAATGGGCAAGAAGGACTTCTATGATCAGGATATCGTACGCTATGTCGCCGGTGAGCAGTTTGCCTTTACGGCCAACGTCAATGGTTACATGATGCGGGAGCGTCCGGCGGCTAATATCTACATGGGAGCATTCTTCGCCGAGTCGTTGCTGTTAGCGGAGACTGGCAACGCTGCCGGGTCTATCCAGATTGCCGGTACCGCCCTCCCGGAACAACTACCGTTCTTTATCGCCGCCTGCGATTACACTCTGATGGGTGAAGAGCTTTACGCTGCTTCGGCGTATCTGTCGCATGAGCCGGTAATGACCGGCGGACTCAAAGGACAGGACTTTGTTAAAATGTTGATTATTATCTGTATCATAATTGGTGTTGTTCTCGTCTCATTCGGGATGGGTGATACTTTTGTCAGTTGGTTTGAGCAAGTGTAAACATCCGGAAGGTCAACTTTTGAAATGAGAACCACAATCCCAGTCGCTATCGCTTTCCTCACCGGAGTCATTGTTGTCTTGGCTACCTGGTTTCGAGACGATAGCTTCATTGGTGGACTCAAGCAGGAGTTGATAATCTGGCTGACGATTGTCGGTGGCTTCACCCTTCTTCTTGGTGTTGTTTCAATTACGCGGGTGAGCTGGGGTTCGATCCAACGTCGCAGCGACGGTTGGGGGTACAAGGCGCTGACTCTTCTCGGCGTTTTTGCGATGGCTATTCCATCGGTACTTTCTCCAACATGGTCGACTGCTTTTGGCCGGGCCGATGGATCAATCTACGACTGGCTTTTCAATTACCTTCAGATGCCCATGATGTCCACGATGTTCGCCACGCTGGCGTTTTATATTGCCTCGGCTGCCTACCGGGCGTTCCGGGCACGAACCGTCGAAGCGACGCTGCTTCTGATAACGGCTACTCTCGTTATGCTCTGGCGAGTGCCGATGGGTGAGTATTTCCTCAATCTATTTCCGGGTGACATACCATCTTTGCTCAACACCTACATCATGAATGGTGTCAACCTTGCTGTGCAGCGCGGTATTATGATTGGCGCTGCGCTCGGAGCGGCTGCGATGTCACTGCGAATCATGCTCGGGATCGAACGTACTTACATGGGGAAAGGATAAGACCGTGAGTTTCTGGGATAAGGTGGAAGGGATTGATCGGCGATGGATTTACCTGATGGTAGGTCTGATGGTGTTGATCCCATTTATCTTCCCGGCAAAGTTCCCCATTAGCATTACGCCCGAAGCTCAGGCGTTGTTTGATGCGGTGGAAGCCGTCCCCGATGGATCGACCGTGATGGTGGTATTCGACTATTACCCATCCACCGCTGCCGAATGTGAACCGATGGCTGTAGGGGCGTTCCATCATTTCTTCCGTAAGAACTGCAAGATAATAACGTTGTCGAATATCCCGCTTGGTGGTCCTTCGATGGCTGAGACAGTCTCGCGGGATATGGCCGTGCAGTACGGCAAAGAATACGGCCTCGATTTTGTAAATCTTGGTTACAAGTACGGATATGTGGCGGTTCTCTCCGGTATGGGAGTTTCTATCGAATCAATCTTCCCGACCGACAACAGCGGTACACCGCTTTCCGAACTGCCGTTGATGGACTCTATAGTGAATTACGAACAGATCGCCTTTATCTGGGAGATAGCCGACAATGCAACCGCCGATTACTGGGCGTCGATTGTCAATGCCCAATACAGTGTGCCGATGGTATGCGGCGCGACGGCGGTGATGGCCCCCAAGTTCTATGCTTTTGTAGCAGCCGGTCAGTTCCTGGGACTTCTGGGAGGTATGAAAGGGGCGGCCGAGTATGAACTGCTGCTGAACGAGTCAGGGGCGGCGGTGGTAGGCATGGGAGCTCAATCGTTGGTGCATCTGCTGATAATAGCGTTGGTGATACTCGGCAATCTCGGGTTTTTTCTGGGGCGTCGTTATCGGGAGAAAAAGAGATGACTGCGGTCGAGATTCTACAGATCTGGATTATCGCCTTTGTCACTATGGCGCTCTTCTCGTTCATGTACAAAGATAATCCGGTCTACAAGATGGCCGAGCATATCTTTGCCGGACTCACCGCCGGCTATCAGGTTGGTCTGATCTGGGATACGATTATACTTCAGCAAGTGTGGGACCCGATGATCGCCGGAAAATATTATCTTATCATTCCCGGTATTCTCGGTTGCCTGATGTTCACTCGTTTTTCCAGCCGGTTCTCATGGGTATCGAGAATCTCGCTGGCCTTTGTCATGGGCGTAACCTCTGGGATATTCCTGGTATCGCAGCTTCACGGACTGGTTTTGCCACAGATGCGGGACACGATGATACCGATGGTGGATGGCGGCGGTTTCGGCGCTTCATTGCTGGCATTAATAGTTGTGGTGGGCGTCCTCTCGACGCTGATATATTTCTATTTTTCGAAAGAACACACCGGTGCCCTTGGCGTAACGGCCAAAGTAGGCATCTGGTTTAT
>DAOUUR010000552.1 GCA_030668045.1 bacterium | reverse complement strand
CTGGTTCTGCATTGATGCAAAAAGCAAGACATTCAGTATATGTTACGCCAATTCCGATGATGGCAGGAAGTGGAGCAAAACTCAGGCTATTACGCCCCGGCATAAAGGTCATAACTGGGTACCAACCATCGTGGCTGCCGGGGATGGCAGCATCTGGATCGCCTTCTCTTCGGGCCGGACAGGCAATAAGGACGTCTTTGTCGTGCAATCGAAAGATGGTGGCAAAACCTGGCAGGAGCCAATCCAGGTAACAAAACACAAAAATCATGATGACCTGCCCAACATCGCGCAGAAGCCGGATGGCACTTTTGTCGTAGTATGGACGAACTACGTTCCAGAGAAGGCTGGTTACTTATCCAAAACTGCTGATATTTATTACGCCACATCCAAAAGCGGCATGATATGGAGCGACCCTGTCGCCATTACGAAAAATAATTATACAGATACGATTCCTGAAATATTTTCCAATCTGGATCAAAGCGCATTCTTTGTAGCCTGGTGCTCACCGAGCGGCACTTGGGATCTACCCTTGTCAGATTTGAAGGCTGAGCCCAAACGCCTTTTGGGCAGCAAGCCCGGCGGCTACTCACCCCGTGTTTTGCCTTTGACCGACAAAGACTATCTTGTTGTCTGGACAGGCAAGAACAAGGAAGGAAAGCATATCTATAGTTGTCTGACAAAAAAGGACAACTAAAGGTGTCCCCCGGCGAGATTGGCTCGTGTCATCTCCGAGAGTGGGGACGGGCCGCGGGAATGAGAAGGGGTTCTGGTTGGTGGAAATCTGTGCAAAGTCGTGGGTTGCCCACTCCCCCCTATGGGGCAGGCTTACGGTCGTGGCTTGTTGGGGCGTGGATTAAGGAATAATGAATTCGCCGATGGCGAACCTGCGGCATCGAATAAGGAATGTCGAACCCGATACGGAAGAGATCGGGACAGGTGTCGAGGAGGGGATGCTAATGGCGGGATGTGGGATCTGGAGGGTTGACCTTTTGTGGGGTGGATGGGATAATAACGGGGATGGGTACTGTTGGTTTGATATTGAAAGAGATTTGGCATCGTAAGGTTAACTTTGTTTTGGGTTGCCTGGCGGTTGTTACTGCCGTTACTCTGTTTATCGGTTTCTTTACCGCGGGGAAGGCGTCTGAGCGTGAGACTGCGCGTTTGATGCTTTCTATGGGGTATAATATGCAGATCATCTCGAAGTCGGCGGACCCGAATGAGTTTTTGCTCACGGGACTTGCGGATGAGACTATACCGCAGGAGTATTTAGAGATATTGAGCAAAGCCGACAAGAAGACAATCTCTTACAACCATTTGCTGCCCACGCTGGAAAGAAAAATATCGTGGCGGGGTTTGGACGTTGTTCTGGCGGGCGTGGGTGAGGAGGTTTGGCCGCCGGGCAGCAAGAAGCCTTCTATGAGCTTCAAGATCGAGGCGGGCGATATCCATTTAGGATACAGGGTCTGGAGTATGTTAGGGCTGAAGGAGGGCGAGGCGGTGGAGATCGAGGGCAAGAGCTTTACGGTGCGCGGATGCCTGGTCGAATCGGGCGGGCGAGACGATATCAGGATTCAGTGCAGCTTGGAGGATGCTCAGAAAATCTTAGGGCTGCCGGGAAGAATAAGTGAAATCAAGGCTGTGGATTGCTTGTGCTTTGCGGACACCCAGGATGTCGTGGGCTTCCTGCGAAAGGAGATCGGGGTTCTGCTGCCTGAGGCCCGGGTGTTTCAGACGACGGCCATCGCGAAGGCGCGGTCGAAGACGGCGGAGAGGGGCTCCTCGCGGCTCGCGATTTCATTCAAGTCAAGGCGGCTGTCCGGCTGCGCCTCTTTCCGTGAATGACGATCCTCGGCCCGTCGCGCGACGTTGCGTGTCACGCCGTAGAGGTACGCGCGGAACCCGCCGGAGCGAGCGGGGTCCGCGCGATCCAGAGCCCCACCTTCCTTGAAGCAGGCGAGGAAGGTCTCCTGGGCAGCGTCGTCGATCTCGCCGATCAGATGGGTGCCGCGCCATCGCGCCCCGAGGTAT
>DAOUUR010000606.1 GCA_030668045.1 bacterium | reverse complement strand
ATTTTCCGCAGAACTTCATTATTTTAGAATTGATAAACGTTATTGGTCAATCTGTTTTGAGCGTATCAGACGAGCCGGTTTTCGGCTTATCTCGACAGCCGTTCCCTGGAATGTTCACCAGGACGAGAACAAGCATCTTGATTTTTCGGGATTGACTGATCCGAAAAAGGACCTGATTGTTTTTCTGGAGCTGGCTCGTGAGTTTGGGTTCAAGGTGATACTTCGTCCCGGTCCCTGGGTGGCAGGTCAGCTTGATAATGGCGGCATACCTGACTATATTTTCCGCGATATCAAAGCCCTGGCCAGAACTTCTACCGGGCAAGAGCTTGAGGTTTCCGACCATGTTAGAATCAAGAGCGGGTATCTTCCCAGCTACCTTCATTCAAACTATCTGTTTCACCTGAAAAGTTATTTCCGGGCATTCATTGAGACGACCAAGAATTATGTTCACCCGCGAGGACCGGTGTTCATGGTCGAGCTTGACTATGAAACATCGTTCTGGAGACAGCTTGATCCAGGTTCTGCAGATTACAACCCCGACGTTCTGGCCGAATACTATCCGGCATTCTTGGAATCGATTCATGGTGAGGTCAAAAAGCTTAACGCGTTGTATCGGGAGAAGAACGACAGCTTCGAAAAAGTTGAGCCGCCACGTAAGTTTGATAATCTTGCTCAGACTGATTATCCAAAGACGCTTGATTGGTTCCGTTTCCGTCAGTACACGCTCAACACCTATTTGGAGACGATGGAGGATATCTTTGAGTCATATACCGTCGAACCATTGATATTCCGCTCGCTCTATTTCAATCCCGGTGAGTTGCTGCCGGCATACAATCTGGTTCCTAAGGATCGGTCACCATTTCTTGGCGCCAATGTATTTCCGGAGGGGACGTATTTCGATCTTTGCGTCAAAGCGCGATTCCTGAAAGCCGAATATGGTTTTGCCTACGCCAGTTCGTTTGCTTCCGGCGCTGCTGCGGTTGATCCGGGGCGCGAAGAGTTGGCCGCCCCGATTCGTTCCAACACCCGCCGGTTCTACATCACCGCCGGTTTGTCCGCCGGGTTCAAGGGCTTGAATCACTACATGTTTGTCGATCGTGATCACTGGTATGGTGCACCATTGCACAACGATGGCACAGTTTCCGATGGCTACGACGTGATCGGACGTTTCAATACTATGATCGCATCAATCGGGTTGGAAGAGATGGAATCGTCGCAGGATGTTGCGGTGGTGGGTAATCGCCTTTACTACTGGCTGCGCCGTGTCTCCAATGACAAGATGTTCAACTACCTTCCACGGTTGGTCGATGAGTCTCAAGTCGGTTTTTGCCGTGACCTGATGCGCTTGAAATTGCCATTCGGTGTTCGTGAAAATAGCAATTTCGAGACTCTCAAGGATTACAAGCTTCTGTTCTTTGCCACCGCCGAAGTCATGGCCCAGAGCGACCAGGAGGCTATTATTGATCTGGTCAAGTCGGGGGTGACGGTTGTTCTCTGTGGTGTAATGCCTCGCTGGGACGAGAACATGAAAGATTGCCAGGTTCTGGCCAATCATTTCAGGATGAAGACGACTGTTGACTATCGCATAGGTACCGTGACCCACAAGAGCGGTTCGTTCCCGTGCTGGATTTACGGTTCGATACGCTCGACTGATGATTCCAAGGTCAAAAAGATCGCT
>DAOUUR010000259.1 GCA_030668045.1 bacterium | reverse complement strand
TCGGGCGGATGAGTGAGGAGGGCGATACTTATCAGACTACTTGGGGACTGGGTGTTAACCTACAGGGTGTCGCGCGTATGTTTGGAAGGGCAAAAGAAGGTTCTATTCTGTGGTTCCTGCAGGAAAAATTGATGCTGGAGTATGGTTACGCCAGCTACTCCACCGACTACGCTTATCTGAACGGTGCGAAGTTCCACCAGATACGAATTTCGTACTAACCGCCCTACCCGACAATCTTGAGCTTGGCGTACTTGGCCATTATCTTTTTCAGCCCGACCCCTGAAAACATAATGTCCAGTCGCAACGATTCCCCAAACCCTTCCACCGCGACAATTTTCCCGCGTCCAAATGTCGGATGCTCGACAATTCGACCTTCGCCTACACCATCCTCTGTCTCGTACTCGTAGTGGACGCCCTTCGGCACACTCGCGCTACGCGACGGTCGCGTGTATGGTGGACGACCGGCCCCGGCACGGGTTGGTTCGGTATGTACGCCGCTTCGGTAGTTGACTTTCTCAAGCAGTTCATCGGGTATTTCAGCGATAAACCGTGATGGCATCGACACCACTTCGCCAAACCGATGGCGTATAGCCGCTGTGCTTAAGAAGATTTTCTTTTTGGCTCGGGTCACACCCACATAGAACAACCGTCGTTCCTCTTCAAGTTCCATCGGATCGGCCAACGCTCGCCCCATCGGGAAAAGACCTTCCTCAAGACCAACAATAAAGACGGTTTCGTACTCAAGTCCCTTGGCGGTATGGAGGGTCAT
This sequence comes from bacterium, assembly GCA_030668045.1. GTDB lineage: Bacteria > Zixibacteria > MSB-5A5 > GN15 > FEB-12 > DAOUUR01. Next base: position 3,672 of record DAOUUR010000259.1, on the reverse strand, counting down.
CAACGTAATTTTGTCCTCGATTTCGGCGTAGGAGTCAAGATCGGTAAAGAGCGAAATCTCCGCCAGATAAGTATCGAGACGAGCGTCCGCATTGGACCGAGCGTAGGCGGCGGCACCCTCGATAAACGATTCGATATTCTCAATTCGCGTCTGGCCAACAATCTCATCTTCGGAACGAAGCGCTTCGATCAGCTTGAGGTCGGCCACGAGGTCCTGAGTGAGGATATCGATCGGCACCGTCTCTCTCTTCTCCCGATACTTCTCGATCAGTTCAACAAAAGGCTGAAGGCGCTTCTGCTTGCCTCTTAGCTCGGCGTATTCACCGGCCTTGAGGGCCGCCTGATAGCTGGAGATGTTGTCGCGATGAGCCAGCGTGAGGATATCGTCGATACTCTTTTTCCCGATCCCTCGAAGCGGATAGTTGACGACACGCTGGAACGAGATATCATCGGCAGGGTTGACAATCAGCTTGAGGTAGGCCATCAAGTCCTTGATCTCTCTGCGCTGGTAGAACGAAATTCCACCCACGATTTGATACGGAACATTGGCGCGACGCAACTGCTCTTCAAACGGGCGCGACTGAGCGTTGGTGCGGTAGAGAATCACCGTATTCTTAAGCGTCGTGGTTGCCTGTTCGGTACCAATCCTGCTGACAACCTGAGCCGCTTCATCTTCGGCGGAGTTAACCAGCATCAGCACGAGCTTATCACCATCGCCGGACTCGGTCCAGAGCGTTTTTTCTTTCCGGGCCATGTTGTTGCTGATAACCGCCGAGGCCACCTTAAGGATCGTGCCGGTCGAACGATAGTTGCGCTCCAGCTTGATAATTTTTGCACCGGAGAAATCTTTTTCAAAATCGAGGATGTTACGAATATCAGCCCCGCGCCATCCGTAGATCGACTGGTCTTCATCCCCCACCACGCAGATATTCCGATGCTCCCCCACCAGACTCTTCAGCAATAGATACTGCACATGATTTGTGTCCTGGTATTCATCGACCATGACATACTTAAACCGGTTGCGGTATTTTTCCCCGATCGCCTCATTGTTGCGAAGCAGTTCGACGGTGTTGAACAGGAGATCGTCAAAATCCATTGCGTTACACTCACGGATCCGTCGTTGGTACAACTCATATATCCTGGCGGTGCTTGTCTCGAAATATCCCGACGCAGATTTGGAAAACTGCTCGGCGCCAATCATCTTGTTCTTGGCATCGGAGATTTTCCGTCGTTGCGGTTTGGGCTTGAACTGGCTACCGGCCAGACCCAACTCAGCTATGCAGTTCTTAGCCAGCGTGACCGAATCGTCTTCATCGAAAATAGTAAATCCGGAATCGTACCCAAGGTGTTCTGCTTCACGCCGCAGGAACCGGGCACAGAACGAATGGAAAGTTGAAATGCTCAGCGCTCCGACTGTCCCCCCCAACTCCGAGGCCACCCGGTCATTCATCTCACCGGCTGCCTTGTTGGTAAAAGTGACGGCCAGAAGTTGGTACGGTTCAGCCAACCGTTCGCAGAGGATATGAGCCAGCCTGCGGGTCAATACTTTCGTCTTGCCCGACCCGGCTCCGGCCACCACCAGCAGAGGGCCTTCGGTGGTAGCAACAGCCTCACGTTGCGCTTCGTTGAGATTCTCCAGCAATCGGCTCATAACAGTAGATGCGAATATAGGGCTCCGGCGCCGTTACGCAATATATTTGCCGCTTTTGCCGCCGGATTCGGCGGCAAGTCGGTCAAATGTGCCGGAAAACAGAGTTTCATTTGTCAACTCCAGAGCTGATCCAGGGTATTTGAGTCAAAGACACCGAATTGGAGGTAATACGACACCGAAAATGCCGTCGAGGGAAGCGTCACCAGATAAAGCCCCTGTCACGTTGTTGCTAACGCCATATCGATAATGAGGGAGGGGTAACACAAAAAAACGCCGATGACTTAGTGCCATCGGCGTCATGATTTTATTGTGTCCTGCCACTTATTCGTAAACCGATACGCGCTTGCGGGACTTACCGACACGCTCGTACTTAACAACTCCAGTTACTTTGGAGAAGAGAGTACAATCGGTACCCATTCCAACATTGTAGCCAGCTTTGATCGGCGTACCACACTGACGGACCAGAATCGATCCGGCCGACACTACCTCACCACCGTAAACCTTGACGCCACGGCGCTGGCCGTTTGAATCGCGACCATTCTTTGAGGAGCCGACACCTTTTTTGTGTGCCATTTTTCTATCCTGTTCTCTTCACGTTTCTTTTCGTTTTCAAAACACCTGCTAACATGGTGCGGTCAACTCCGGCTCAATCGCCCTGCGGGCAACTACCAGAGTTAATAATTATAGCCAAATTCAAGGAAAAGGCAAGTGCTTTTCTAATCTATTGCGCTACATAGTTTTACCGGGGCGTTTGCCGACAGCGTGCAACTGCCTCTTTATGATTCGCTGACTGCTTCCTCGTGACTCTCTTCGTCCGGTTTGGATTCTTTCGGATTGAACTCAAAGATCAACTTATCTTTGGTAGCACCAATCAACAGATGGCAGTCTCCGGCATACTGGCCTCGAAGGATTTCCTCCGCCATCGGATCTTCCAAATACCTCCGAATAGCACGTTTCAGCGGACGAGCGCCATAGGCCGGTTCGTAGCCTTTTTCAACGAGGAAGTCTTTGGCCTCGTCGGTCAATGTGAAACTGATCCCGCGCTCGGCCATCCGGACAGCAATGTCGGCGGCCAGAATTTCAATGATCTGCCGAATATGACCGCGGTCCAGCGCATGGAAAATGATAGTCTCATCCAGACGATTAAGTAGCTCCGGGTTGAACTGTTTCTTGAGCTCATCCAAAACCTTCTTTTTCATCGTGTCGTACGACAGGTCCCCATCCTGAGTATCAAATCCGACAGTCTTGTCGTCCTGAATCTGGCGCGTTCCCATGTTCGATGTCATAATGACAATAGTGTTCTTGAAATCAATCTTGCGACCGAACGAATCAGTCAGGACACCATCGTCGAAAAGCTGCAGCAGAATATTGAAAACATCGGGATGGGCTTTTTCGATTTCATCAAGCAGCACCACCGAATACGGTTTGCGACGTACTTTCTCCGTCAACTGGCCGCCCTCTTCGTAACCGACATATCCCGGAGGAGCACCAACCAGACGGGAGACCGCAAATTTTTCCATGTACTCCGACATATCAATCCGGATCAACGACTCGACATCGTCAAACAGGAAAGTCGCCAGCACGCGGGCCAGTTCGGTCTTGCCGACACCGGTCGGACCAAGGAAAATGAAAGTACCGATCGGCCGTCTGGGATCACCCAATCCGGCACGGGCCCGACGAATCGCTTTGGCCAGAGTCGTGATAGCTTCGTCCTGCCCGATGATCGCCTTGTTCAACTCTTCTTCCATCCGCAGCAGACGATTGGACTCGTTCTCTTCCAATCTAAACAACGGAATGCCAGTGATCATCGCCAGGACGGCAGCGACGTCATCGGCCGTGAGCGTAATTTTGTCTTTTTCGCGTGACTCGTCCCACTCCTTGCGCATCTGGGCGAGCTTCTCTTTCTTGATCTTGATAGAATCACGAAGCTGCGCCGCGGTCTCGAAAGCCTGATTCTTAACCGCTTCTTCCTTGTTCACCTGGAGTTCCTTGACCTCGTTCTCAATCTCGATAAACTCTTCG
>DAOUUR010000226.1 GCA_030668045.1 bacterium | reverse complement strand
TGGCAGCCACCCAGCCCATCAATGGCATTATTGAATCAAGCAGCGAAATATCAATCTGCTGTCCCTCGCCGGTATGCTCCCGATGATACAAGGCCGACATGACTGCAAAAGCGGCATTGAGTCCGCCGACTGTGTCACAGATAGGGAACCCTGCCCTCAGCGGATGCAGCCGTTCGTCGCCGTTGACATCCATAACACCTGATAGTCCCTGAATGATTTGATCGTAGGCCGGTTTTTTGGCATCAGGACCTGTCTGCCCAAAACCTGATATGGCACAATAGACAATTCGCGGGTTTATCCGGCTCATCTCTTCGTATGAAAATCCAAGACGGTCCATAACACCGGGGCGAAAATTCTCCACGACAACATCTGCCGTTTGTAGGAGCTTTCGGTAAATCTCTTTACCCTCTTCCGTCTTAAGATTTAGGGTAATAGATTTCTTGTTGGCGTTCTGGGCAAGAAACGATGTCCCCATCAGCTTCTGGTTCAACTCAGGTACGTTGCCCAGCTTGCGCGCCAGGTCACCTGCACCGGGGACTTCGATCTTTATCACCTCGGCACCAAGGAGGGCCAGATGAAGAGTGCAAAACGGTCCGGACAGAACATTAGTCATGTCAAGGACGCGAACATTTTCCAGCAACTTCATAATTATTCTCTTATCCTTGTTTGAAATCAACTATCGAACCGGACTTCAATACAGAACCCGGCAACTCTCGACCGAAAAACTTACTGACATCTCTGGCCACATCCAGCAGACTATCAAGATTTATATCCTTGCGAAGACTCATTCGTTGCAGCGAATGAACCAAGTCTTCGGTGCTGACATTACCGGCAGGAAGTTTTGTAAACGGACATCCTCCCAGACCGCCAGTGGCTGCTTCTATGAACGAAACACCGGTCTTCATCGCAGCGTAACAATTAGCCAGACCCAGGCCGTAAGTGTTGTGAAAATGGCAAGCCAGTTGAACGTCCGGATCAAGCTCGCCAATTGTAGCAAACAGTTCTTCCACCTGCATCGGGTTGGCATGACCCGCTGTATCCGCCAGTGAAATGTTTTTGATTCCGGCAGCAAGATACTCCTTCACAATTCCCAGCACTTTGTCGCCGGGAATAACTCCATCAAACCCACAACCAAAGGCGGACTGAACTGATACCTGTACCCGCTTACCTGAGTCGACTACAGATTTTGCCATAGGGATTATTCTGCTAAGCGCCTCGGCAGGACTCATGCGTGTGTTTTTCTGGCTGTGTGTTTCGCTGGCTGAAACGCCCATGCAGAACATTTCCACGCCACAGGCCATCCCTCGCTCCAGTCCTCGTTCGTTGAGAACCAGACCGGAAAGAACTACCTGATGCTGTTTATTCTCAGGCGTGGCATAGTGCTTGAACAGCTCGTCGGTGTCAGCCATCTGAGGAACGTACTTTGGGTTGACAAACGACCCGAGCTGAATGATATCAATGCCGCTGGTCATCATCCGATCAACCCATTTGATCTTCTCTTCCAGCGGTACAACAGCCTGCTCTACCTGGAGACCATCGCGCGGACCAACTTCATGTATACTGATATTGTTCATTTTCATAGTAACCTGCTGAATAAATATGGACAAACACCCTATTGTTCGCAGAGGTGCACGGGATCATTGTAGTCCTAACAGATTCAATACCTTTCCGTCGGATATAAACCGACCTGATGGGGTAAACAACCACTGTCTGGTACTGCGAGTATATCGTTCCAAGTGAGATTTGTCAAGACTAACCGACACGATATGCCCCTTGTCTTTGCTATATTTCACTCACATGATCTCCCGCCCCGAGTGTCCCCGTGTGCTGCTTGTTGCCGGATATGCAACAGGTCAGCTTGAGTCACCTATAAGCCGCCACCTAACGGTCGTTGCGTCGAGCTAACTACTGATAGTGTTAGGGGTTACGGACGAGCGCATGAGGCGCTCCGCTCCTTGGGGTGGGAAGAGAATGCCTGTTCTTCTTGCGGTGTGACCGCTCGTGACATAAATTATCAGAGGAGGCAATTATGACGGCAACAATGTCATACAGGCCTGGAAGAGGAGGACAGTAAGAGATGATTCAGATAAAGAGACTTACCTATATCATACTGCTCATTGTCGGTATGTCACCGATGCTTGGCACGCCGACCATTAGTTCCGAGCCGGATCCATGTTCTGAAGAAATCTATGCCAATGAAGTCTTGTCCTTGCACTTGTATGTTTCCGATTCCTGTGAATACAAATGCTTTGGCCGCCGCGGATTCGCAATAATATTGAGAAAGCGTGAGACGGCAACGGACATGCCATATTCAATAAAAATACTCTGGGGGGTATCAGCCGAATGGGAGGACCACAGTGACTTCAGGATTATTGATCTTGACCAGGATGGTGTGCCCGAGGTGGTGACTCTCTGGGGGTGGTGCACTACAGGCTCGGGGGATGTTCACAAATTTGCCATCGACAGTCTCCAAAATGTTACGTTGACGACGATCAGGATTCCAGATAGTCTCATGTGGCAGGTTGATTTCTTCGCAGTTGATACCACTGATAATTCCGTCATCCTGAGGGGCATTCCGGATTACGGCCACTTTGTGACAATAAAGTATGATCACGCGGCGGATTCGATACTGTTTGAACTAGGTGGCGAAGCGGGATGGCGGTAGAGAGTGATAAGGACAAAGAAGAGGCTGAGCCCGACCCTTTAAGTAGCGTAATCTCTTTGCCGACCGGCACCGGTGACATACATTGGGATGACCATGCAATTCTTACCGACCACAAGAGACGAGCTAGAACAACTGGGCTGGGACCAGCTCGACATCATTCTCATCTCCGGCGACAGTTATATAGATTCGCCCTTTATTGGCATAGCCGTCATCGGTCGGTATCTCATTGACAATGGCTTTCGTGTCGGGATCATTGCCCAGCCCACTTTATCTTCCCCAAGAGATATCACCCGTCTCGGTGAGCCGAAACTGTTCTGGGGTGTCAGCGGCGGGTCTGTTGATTCGATGGTAGCCAACTATACGGCTTCGAAGAAGAAACGGAAATCGGATGACTTCACTCCGGGCGGAATCAACAACCGACGGCCGGATCGGGCGGTAATAGCATATAGCAATCTCATTCGTAAGTACTTCAAGGATACCAAGCCCATTGTCCTCGGCGGAATTGAAGCCAGCCTGAGACGAGTCGCCCATTACGACTATTGGTCCAACAAAATACGAAAGTCAATTCTGTTCGATGCCAAAGCGGATGCGCTCGTTTATGGCATGGGCGAGAAAACTACTCTGCAACTGGCCGAAGCCTTCAAACAAAACCAGGATTGGCGAACGACAAACGGAGTTTGCTTTATTTCAAACGAACCGCCTGAGGATTATCTTGAGTTGCCGTCGTTTGACGAAGTCCGGCTCTCCAAATCACAGTTCACCGAGATGTTCCACACGTTCTACACCAATAACGATCCGCTGACCGCCTGCGGATTGTATCAGAAGAGCGACACCAGGTATCTGATCCAAAACCCACCCGGAAGTTATCTCTCTCAAAGAGAATTGGATGCCGTGTACGAAACCGACTTCGCACTTGAGCAACATCCGTACTACCAGAAATTCGGCTGTGTTAAAGCGCTGGATACTATCAGGTTTTCGTTGGCAACGCACCGGGGGTGCTACGGTGAGTGCAATTTCTGTGCGATAGCTGTTCATCAGGGGCAGACGGTACGGTGGCGGTCGGAGAAGTCGATCATAAAGGAGGCGAAGAGATTCGGTTCGCACGCAAAATTCAAGGGTATCATCAGTGATGCCGGCGGGCCAACGGCCAACATGTATGGATTCGAGTGTGACAAGAAACTTCGCAAAGGCTGCTGTGTTGACAAACGTTGCATCTACCCAACCCTCTGCCCTCAGATGAAACCCGACCATAGCCAACAGATGAGTCTACTGAAGAAACTGGCGGCCATAGATGGTGTAAAAAAAGTCTTCATCGCCAGTGGCATACGGTACGATTTAATAATAGAAGATAAACAGTTTGGTCGAAAATATCTTAATCAGTTAGTTAACGAGCATACTTCGGGACAATTGAAAGTTGCGCCGGAACATACCGACGAGAATGTCCTCAGATTAATGGGTAAGCCGGGCATTGCTGCGCTGTCGCAATTCAACGCCATGTTCTCAGCCGCTGTTTCACGCGGTGACAAAGATCAGTTTTTGACGTACTACCTGATCGCCGCCCATCCCGGATGCACCGAAGTGGAGATGCAACAATTGAAAGCGTACACATCGCAGCATCTTAGGATCAACCCGGAACAGGTTCAGATATTCACCCCGCTCCCCTCGACATACTCTGCTCTGATGTACTATACGGAACAAGACCCGTTCACCGGCAGGCGGATATTTGTTGAAAAGGATATCAATCGGAAGATAAAGCAGAAAGACGTTCTGACTCGCAAACCAGCACGGAGCAAATCGAAAGCACGAAGGTCACGCCAGTAATGGCAACGCCTCCACCTCTCTCCCCATCTGCTCAGCGACCCTATTCCAACCACCCCATCATTCTCGGTTGACCTGCGAGAACTTTACACATACAATACACCAATAGAATTTATGGAGGTTACCATGCTAGCAATTCGATCTAAAACCACAATCCTTTCTATTGTTACTTTTATTTTAATGGCTGCTCTCAGCGGGTGCAGCATGTCAGACCGTTTCCCGCCGGGTGTCGCCGAGGTGCTTGAGGCTGCCGGTGAAAATCGTCCCGAACTTGAAAAAGTTATCACCCACTATGAAGAGGCTGGTGACTCACTCAAATTGCAGGCCGCATACTACCTGATTGGCAACATGGAAGACCACAGCTACGTGACCTATTATCTTCACGACAGCTCCGATGTCGAGATCGAATTTGATGTCACAGATTATGCCGACTATAATGAGTTGACCTCGGCTGCCGATTCTATCGAAGCCAGCCGAGGTGAGATTGATTATGACAAGAAGGATGTCGTCGAAGATGTCCAGACGATATCAGCCGCCTTTCTAATCAAGCAAATCGACCTTGCTTTTCGCGCCTGGCAGGAGAAACCATGGGCACAACATCTG
>DAOUUR010000530.1 GCA_030668045.1 bacterium | reverse complement strand
GCTTGGAGCGTTAAATGGTACGGTGATCGGGATCGCCAAGGTTGAAAAAGTAGCGACCTACGAACCAGCCTTAATCGACTGGGCCGGAAATGGGCTCGCATCGGTTATACCGATTCATCACTAAGGACAATTTTGCATTGTCGACTAATATAAAGGAGTTAGAAAATGAGTGAAGAACGTCGCAAGATTCTGGACATGCTGGCCGCAGGTAAGATCAAGGCCGATGAAGCCGAGCGCCTGCTGGATGCCTTGAGTGTCGCCCCCGGTGCCGAGGCTGGGGAAAAATCCACAACAGGGAGAAAATCCACAAGTGGGAGGAAACCCAAGTACCTGCACATCCAGGTTAATGGTGATCCGGAAAAGCACAATGGCAGGGAACAGACCCATGTCAAGATTCCATTGATCCTACTGCGGGCGGGAATGAAACTCAAGGGGTTGGTGCCAAAGGATGCGCAGGCGAAGGTCACCAGCCATCTGACCGATCATGGCCTGGATATCGATCTTGAGCATCTTGATTCAGAGTCGCTCAATGCATTGACAGAAGCCCTGGCCGAAACTGCGATTGACATCGACTCGAACAACGAGAAAGTGCGGATTTTCTGCGCCTGAGGGTGGTTCGCCGTATCTGGTGTCTGGCTCTGCTTGACATAAGGGCCGCATCGGGCGAAATTGGCTGGGGATGGCCTATGATGATGTTACGATTTGAAACAGGCGGTTGAGTTGATTAAACTTGGAGCAATCAGTCGCAAGAATCTGCTGGTGATTTTGACCGGCGCTATACTGGTAGCCGGTTTCTTCGGTTGGATAGCCGACCTTTCTTCCGATCCGCCGATGTACTATTCCGGTTTGGGGCAGTCGCTGGCGACCGATCCTTTCCATCTCGTTTTCCATGCTCGTAATGAAGCTCTGTTTGGTGAGACCGATCCGTTTGATTATCCGCGCTGGACGGTCTATGAGCACTCGTTGGTGTCGATGGTGGGACGAATCTGTTTTTCGATGATCGGTGTCTCGCGTGTGAACGCCAATCTTGTAGGAGTAGTGCTCTCGTTTGCGGGTCTTCTGTTTCTTCTGTTGGCGGTGTTTCGATGCCACAGCCGTTGGGTGGGCGCTGCTGTTACGCTGGCCTTCGTTGGTAATATCACGCTGCTTACACATGGTCGATTGCCGTATCTTGAGACGGCTGTAATTTTCTGGGCTTCACTGGTTATGTTTGTTTTCTCCAGATGGGGGCACCGCGCGTGGGGAGCTACTCTCTCTGGTGTGCTGGTCAGCTTCGCGATGCTTACCGGCAAGCTATTTGGTGCGGTCCTGCTTGGGCCTGTTGTTCTTTCTCTTCTATTTTCGGATATGAGGTCGCGTTACACTAATGCAATATGCTCGGTGGCCGGGTTCCTGATCGGAAGTGCTGGTCTGGTGGCGATTCTGTACGGAGAGAATTTCAGATCAGCCCGAGCGTACATCATTGAGCAATCGCATGGTCTGTATGGTACGCCCGAAGGGTTGAGTTCGCCGTGGGCGTTTGTAGAAAGTATTATCTCGTACGGTTTTGAAAACCGGCTGTACAATCTCGACCCGGACCTTGCCCTGATGCTCCTGGCGGGCGGGTTCATGGTTGTGATGCTCGGTCTGAAGTCAATTCGTACTCTATCGCCGGTTACACGTTTCGCCCTTTTCTGGACGATGTGTGCGACTATCGGGCTGGCGCCGTTGAATTACTCACCTATTCGGTACACTCTGCTGCTGATTCCGGCCATAATCGTTTTCGGGTTCACCATTCTGGATCGCGATGATGACAAACTGAAGCGTTGGCATCTGGGCTGGGGTGAGTTGGCGGTTCTGTCTCTTGTGAGCTGGTTTGGTCTTTATCATTTGATCGGCAACACTTTTTATTATTATCCGATTCCGGGACGATGGTTGATTTGGGCAACATTGCCGGGCGCTATCGGGTTGGCTCTGTTGGTACGTTTCCTTGCAGGCCGCGGGAAGTTCACGCTGGGGCGAAGATCTATTGTGACGATTGCAATCGTGTTGGTTTCAGTGTCGGTGGTGAACAATGGCATTCGTTATTGGGAATTCCACATCTATGACCGTGCCTTCCAAATCAAGGAGGCCAACGAAGACCTGGCCCAGATACTTGGTCCCGGGGCG
>DAOUUR010000536.1 GCA_030668045.1 bacterium | reverse complement strand
GGTGCCGCCCGATGTAAAATAGAGTTCGGCGGGACGGCATTTGATAACGGCAGCTACCTGCTCACGAGCTTTCTCAAGCGCAACCTTAGCGTCGCGTCCAAATTGATGCACCGAACTGGCATTGCCAAAACTTTCGGTCAGGTATGGCAACATCGCCTCGACGACTTCAGGGTCGGTAGGGGTGGTTGCGTTATGATCAAGATAAATTTGTTCCATCTATCGGGTCACTCCATTTATCGTAGTCGTCCTGCCAATCAGAACGCGTACAATATAGTGAAGTGCCAGCGGGAAGCAAAGCCGATTTTGTCTGTCGGGATGCGGCGGGCATAGTCAAGTCTGATGGGACCGGCCGGCGATATAATTTGTATGCCGGTACCGTAGCTGTAGGCGAGGTTTTCCGGTTTGATTTCGTGGCGACGATCAAACCCGTTACCGGCATCGAAGAACACCGTTTGCCAGAGCGGAAGAGCTTTGAAAAAGCCGCCCACAAAAGGCAGCACTCTGAGGACTTGGATTGTCTTCCACCGAAACTCCTGATTGAGTACGGCAATGATGCGTGCGCCTTTGGGGTCGCCATCGGGTAGCAGTGGGCCGAGTGTATTTTCCCGGAAACCACGCACTGTATTGGCGCCGCCGAGAAAGAGCAACTCATCGGAGGGGATAAACTCGGAAGCACCAAAGGCGTCGGTCCATCCCGCCTTGATCCGCGTGGCGCTGATCCATCCGGGCCAGAGTATCTGGTAGCGTGACCACGATGTTTCGATCTTGAAGAAGTTTTCATCGCCGCCGAGGAAACCACCGAAGAACTCCGATGAAAACTCTGTTACCGATCCATAAGACGGCACAAAGAGGTCATCGCGGCTGTCGCGCCTTACGTTGAGGTAGAGTTTGCGACGGGCCGAGTTACCTTCCTGCAATTTGATCAGCAGTATCTCATCTTCCGACACACCACTGATATCGACCGACTCATATACGAGGCCGAGATTGATACGCAACTTGCGACCATAGCGTTTGGTCGTAGAGACGGTCACACCCCATGAGGCCTTGTCGAAATCCTGGGTTGCGTCTTTGATGCGAGGGTTGGCGTCGATCGACAAAGATAGCGGCATGCGGAACCCCAGCGGCCACGGATCACTGAGTTTGAGTCTATATCTGTTTCTCAGCAGTCGAGAATCGCCCCCGACACTAAAAGAGTAGTCAGCCGATAATTCAAGCCGCCGTGATCTCAAGAAATTGCGTTTACCAAATGCGGTAAAGAACTCCCATTCCAGATCGCGTTCCTCAGATTGGAGAGCGCCGGTCTCAAAAGAAACATACAGCGGCTTGCGCTCCCGTACATTAAGGAGAAAGTCTGGTTGATAGCGGTTCACTGTTGAATCCGCCTGGTTTAGCTGGAAGGTGCTGAAGTAGCCCGACTCAAGCAGGCGTCTCTGTGACTCAAGGATATCATTACGTCTGTAGATCGAATCTTTCTTGATCTTCAGTTCTCGACTGGCAGTATATGTCGGAAAGTGGTGCGTGCCAGTAATGTCAACATCACCATAGCGCACAAGTGAATCAGCATTGATAATAAAACCAATCGGTGCAATAGACTGATTGGCCACAGTGTCAACGCGAGAGACAACCGTTGCATACGGGTAACCCGAATTGGCGAGGACTGTCTTCATCTCGAAACTGGCCGCCCGAACCTCGAAGTAGTTTATCGGCTCACCTTCTTTCAGGTCGGCAAGCGTCTTGTTCAGGTAAAAGTCAAGCGTTGGATCATGCTCGCCGGTGATCGTTTTTTTGCCATACACAAACTGCATCCCCTCGTCGATCCGGACATCAATCAGCGCGGTTGAGTCTTTGCCGAGCACGGCAAATGATTCCTGCACCTGAACGCCGAGGAAACCTTCCAGCATATACATGTACTTGATCTCAAGAGTATCTCGCCCCAGAGTTTCCCGCTGCAGGCGAGTACGACGGTCGCCCTTGAGCCAACCCCAGAAACCACGCTTCTTCGAGTACATCTGGATCCGCACATCGGCGGAGCTGAAGAACTGGCAGCCCTCAAAAACAATTGAATAGATGATCGGCTTGCTTATTTACCACCGAAGAAGCTCTCATTCTTCG
>DAOUUR010000275.1 GCA_030668045.1 bacterium | reverse complement strand
TTGGCAAAGATCAGATCCCATGCCAAGTAGCTGATATGATAGCTTATGATAGCTACAAAATTATGCAGAATAGTGAGGTAGATATAGTTGAGCAAGTTATCAGGGTTGGTCACCGGAAATCCTTTGAGAAGATAGTTGAAGGGAATCCTTTCCATGCGTTTGTAATAAAGGCGGATTGGCTCAGGAGTGATTTCCCGCAAATCAAGGAATTTCTGGAAAGAATCAGGCGGTATTAGCTAATGATTAACCTCTTTTTGGGTTAGTAGCTTTTTCTTCGGAGGCACTTTTAACAACGCACGGGTGCCCCACCCCTTATGGTGGGGCTTTCAGCCCGTATTGAAACAATATGTCATTCCAATCAGCGACACAAGGGGAAAACACAGATTCAGATGTCAGGTTGCAAGCAACCGGACCTACGATAGGCTGGAGCATCCTTCGACTACGCTCAGGATGACAAGCAAATACCCCGGATGACAGGCAGATGCTCAAGACGACATTGAACCTAAAACAGACGAAGCCTGCATGCAACCGAACCTACAGATATGACAAACAAAAAAAAGGAGACGGCCAAAGGCCAGTCTCCTTGAAAATCAGACCACCGACGGATTCGTCGGCGACTTTTTTACGCTTCTACTACCACGACTTGTCGTAGCCTTTGCCACCGCCACGGTTGCCACCGCCACCGCCGCCACGACCACCGCGGCCACCACCGCCACCACCGCCACCACTTTGGGCGCGGGGCTTGGCTTCGTTGACATTCAACGCGCGTCCGTTCAACTCGTGCTCGTTGAGGCCGGTAATGGCAGCCATAGCCTCTTCCTTGGTCGGCATCTCGACAAACGCAAAACCTCTCGGCTCTCCGCTGTACTTATCCTTAATAATGTTGATGGTCGACACTTCACCAAAGCCCTCAAAGGCTTCGCGTAGTTGATCTTCTGTCGTATCGAACGACAAGTTTCCGACGTAGATATTCATTCTACACTCCGTTGTTGCTTATCCCGAAGTGAACTGCGTTTCAATCAAGACAGCTACTTCCAGACAAATGACATGTTGCGCACGATTGCGCGATCAATTCGAGACTAAGCTTTAACGGTATGTTGTGGTCTAAGACAAACTACAAAAAAAGATCGAACTCAAATCGATATTAGACACTATGTATACCAGTTACTTTGCCGAAACCTACTATTATTTATCGCAAAGTTGACATATTTTTATCACAGTTGAGTGTAAGTCCTTGCGCCGCAACATAATTATGAAAAATGCGCCTTGGCAGGTCTTGCTCGCCGGAGGTGAGTGTGACCCGATGCTCAGCAATCGAGATCCTAACAGACAAGAAAAAGCCGCCGGGCGGAGCGAAGACCCGGCGGCCATGCAGTTGCTATCCAATAGCAAAGGGAGGATCGGAATCTTTCCCAATTATTTAAATATTCCTAATATCATTGCAGCGTTCTGTTTGGTGTGCGCCATCATCGAAATCGTTGCGCTCATCTGTATCGATGCCTGCACGTACGATGAATACTCCGCCAGGTAGTCCGTGTCGCGAATCTGTGATTCTGCCGCGATCAGATTCTGACGCGTCACGCGCAGCGATGCGATCTGCGATTCCAACTCGTTCTTCTGAGTAGCTCCAACCTCGACCGATGCGGTATCGACCGCCGCAATTGCTTCGTCGATAACAATGATCGAAGCCTCGGCTGCCTCCGCTGAGGACAGATCGATCCCAGTCAGTTGGTCAACCGACGTGACCGATCCTTCGGTACCGTCCACCAGATTCGACCCGTTGTAGTCGGCCGTGCTGATGATTCGATTGTATGTATCGGCAACGTACCCGGCGGTGGCATCATAGGCCGCCTGAGAGGCATCATCGTTACCCCCTTCGTTGGCCGCACCAACCGCAAGTGTTCTAAGTTCGGTCAGCTGTGATCGCAATTCCGACAGAGTTGACGATGCGGTGTTGTACTTGTTCATGGTGTTGGATGTATTTTCAATCTCCTGCGAGAGTGTTCCAATCTGTGTTCGCAGTTGCTCGGAGATCACCAGCTGTGCCGGTCCATCGGCCGCGCTGTTAATCCGCAGCCCCGACGCCAGCCGGTTCAACGATGTGTACATGTTCGCCCAACTTCTGTTGGCGTACATGGTCAGGTAAGAAAAACCCTGGCTATAGTTCACACTCAGCCCCATAGGACCCTCCTTGCTTAAGTCTCTACTTAACGAGCGTATCAAAAGCAGGAACCATGCCGACCACCACATTTCTTATGTCTCTGCGTAATAGCAACTTACGCAAGGCGGCGATTGTGGCATTTTGAGAAGATCGGTACAACCTATGGGGCAAATCCCACAATAAGTTGGAATCGTGGTTCGATCAGACCAAAAAAAAAGGCCGCCGGAAGGGTAGGTTGACCGGCGGCACTGGGGGAGGAACCAATAAGTATTGGTGTGTTGTTTAGTTTATGTTCGCCTTTCCGGCCCGCTGGGGGCCTCTTTTTCAAATAGGTTTGCTTTACCTTCAGTCTTCAAGTCGTCGTATGTAAGCCGGAATAGTCCGGTCATCTTCCGAAAAGAGCGGCACCCGGCCATGATTACAGCCACCATTGCCGTCACTGGGTTCCAGAGTACTATCGCTCACATATTGCTCCTGAACGTCCGTGGCAACCCCAACCGGCACTTCAACAGGTCTGACAACCTGTGGTGTCTGGCGCCGGATAACGACCGTCTCCTCGGGGAACATTGAAATTGGCTTGCCGGGAAGCGAACTTGAAGCGATCTCTTTTTCTTTCTGCTTCTCTTTCCTGGCCACAGGTGACTCGCCACCGATGCCGGTTGCGATCACTGTAATTCGCATACTTTCTTTCATCTCTGGATCAATAACAGCGCCGAAGATGATATTAGCATCGTCACCGGCCTCCTCATAAATCAGAGAGGTTGCGGTGTTGACATCGAAGAGCGACATATCTTCGCCACCGGTCACGTTGATGAGCACGCCTTTGGCACCACCGATTGAAGTGCTTTCCAAAAGCGGCGAGGAGATTGCGTCGCGGGCAGCATCGATAGCCTTCTCGTCACCTTCGCCACACCCGGTCCCCATGAGCGCATCGCCCATCTCAAGCATAACGGTGCGGACATCGGCAAAGTCACAGTTGATTAGTCCGGGGATCGTTATCAGGTCGGAGATACCTTTGGTGGCCTGATGAAGGATTTCATCGGCAACACCGAAGGCTTCCATCAACGATGTTTTCTTATCGACAATTTCCAGCAGACGTTCGTTGGGAATGGTGATGAGCGTATCGACCTTTTCGCGGAGTTCGCTGATACCCTCTTTGGCACGTTTGATTCGTTTCATTCCCTCAAAGATGAACGGCCGGGTAATGATTGCAACGGTGAGTGCGCCGACCTCTTTGGCGATTTCGGCGACCATCGGTGCGGCTCCTGTGCCAGTACCGCCTCCCATGCCTGCAGTAATGAATACCATGTCGGGTTTGCCGATAGCTTCGGCAACTTCCTGCCGGTTCTCATCGACCGCCCTGCGTCCCAGTTCGGGATTGGCTCCGGCGCCAAGACCGCCGGTGAGTTGCCGCCCTATCTGGATTTTCTTTTCGGCCAGACTTGTTTCCAGCACCTGGGCATCGGTGTTGATGGCGATGAACTCGACTCCTTTTAGTCCACCTTCAATCATCCGGTTGATGGCGTTACCCCCGCCACCGCCGATACCGAGCACCTTGATGTTGGCGTAGCCCATGAAGTCTTCGGCGAAGCCAAACGTGTGCTTGTTCTGGTTCATCTTTGTTCCTCCTTGAACGATATATTTACAATTTCTTTGATATCCAATTTTCGAACCTCTTAAGAAAACTGCGGACGTTGCCACTGCGACCAGCCCGTATTGGCTCATTCCTGAACCCGTATATCAACAGACCGTGGGCGGTAGCAAATCGGACGTCATCGAGTTCATCCGGAGTTGATTCAATGCCAGTCAGTTCCCCTCTTCGGACTGGCATATCGAATATCTGCTCCGCAAGTTCGATTGTTCCCGGCAACATCGCGCCGCCCCCGGTCAGAACAACTCCGCCGGTCGGCATTTCACTAAGACCGACTTTCTTTATTTCACGAATAACGAGAGAAAGAATTTCTTCCATGCGCGGCTCGATAATAGTCGC
>DAOUUR010000069.1 GCA_030668045.1 bacterium | reverse complement strand
TCTTGGGCAGACCGAACTCGGTCGGAATGATGTCACGATATTTGATCGCTATGTTGGTCGGGCGGCAGCTCTGCTGATGACGCTGATCAACCCGATCAAAGTGAACACCGGTACCATCAGCGAAGGCGGTGCTACTGTTCTCGATGCACACGCCATACCGTTTGAAGCTAAAGAGAAAGTCACCTACCTGATGGGGGTAGCATCGGAAGGTATGTGCCGCTGGGAAAAAATGGCAGTCGGCAAGAGTGCCGAAGAACTCCTGGCCGAACTACTAAAAGTGTACGGCCAATAACACCCGCAGACGGCACATCATTTTAGAAGCTCAAAGCGATCTATCTGTTCCCCAGCTAAATCATAGACATTGACAATCAACCGGTCGTTGATCGTTGATAGTTTGCAGAAGTGAAACGACTTCAGAAATACCTGGCTGCACTCATGTTGCCTTTCCTGATCGTACAGCGGTGCTCCGCCACCACCGGCCACAATGTAATAGATACCGCCACAGAATGATCGTTCATAACAGTGATCGTGACCATTGAAAACCACATTAACACCATACTGCTCTAAAAGCGGAACCCATGTATCCCTCAAACCTCTTTCATCCTCAGTATGTGGTCCGGTGCTGTACGGAGGGTGGTGGAAAATCGCAATGGTGAAATCGGTCGAATCGCTGGTTTGGGTCAGATCACTTTCCAACCACTGGTACTGCTCACTGGCGGTATCGGTGGCTACGCAACTGTTGAGAATGATGAAGTGAATGCCGTTTCGATCAACCGAGTACCATTGTTCGTTACCAGGTAGTTCGAAATTGTCAAAGTACAATTGCGATTGCTTTTCGTGATTACCTGCCGCCGGGAAAAACTCCGCCGACGCTCTCATCTGCTCGGTGATAAGATTGAAGCTGTCCCATTGAGCGGCCACGCGACCGTCATCGACAAGATCACCAGTGTGAAAAACTGTCGCTGGATGAAGGCCAGCGATTCCAGCCACAACCTGCCGATGCGTATCATGATCGCTGCGGGTGTCACCATAGACAACCAGACAGGGAATCATATCAATGGCGATCTCCAGAGTGTCGGCGGACGAACTGCTGGAAGCGATCACAACAAAACTGGTGTCGCCGAGACCATCGGGTGGCGTGCCGTAGAGACTGTCAGTATCGGCTGTCAACCACGACGGGTAATTCTCAAACGATATTGCTATGTTGGGATTATCAAGATCGGTTCCCTCGGGTTGATAGCAAAAGAAGATTCCACCTGTCGCTTCAATTGAATTAGGTAAGGTGATTGTCGGAGCGTCGTTGTCACAGCTCGAATCACAGGCAGTCAGCATCGCACAGATGGTGGCAATTAATAGAAATGTCGCTCGGGGAAAAGTCACTGGATTTGTCCTCACGTTACGGTAGTTCCGATTTGCCCGTCAGGGGCGCTTCCAATCAATACTCACAGAAGCTTACGGCCTCATATCGGTTCGGTCAAGCCGTATTTGGGGCCGGGACAATACCGGAGAATAATGCAACTTCAAGACAGCAAATCCTGGGTTCACCGGTATTGACAGAACCGGATTAGATCAGTATTTTCTCTTCCAGTCGACGGAATTGAATCCGGAAATAAAAGAGATATTGTACTATATAAAAAGAGGTGTCGCCAATGGCCGAACCTGGTAACAAAGCGATGATTGCTGCAGAAGGCTTGAGCAAGTACTACGGCTCATTTGTCGCTATTGAAAACATCACCTTCTCGATTCCACGCGGAGAAGTGGTCGCGTTCCTTGGCCCCAACGGCGCCGGTAAATCGACGACCATGAAAATCCTCGCCGGATTCCTTGGCGCCAGTTCGGGGAAAGCCTCGGTGGCAGGTCTTGATGTCTTTGCCAACCGAATCCAGGCCGCTCGGCGGCTGGGGTATCTTCCTGAAAACGGCCCGCTTTATCTGGATATGACACCGCTTGAATTACTCCGGTTTTTCGGGGGAGTGCGTGGATACAAAGGCCGCGAATTGGACAGTAGAATTGAGAGGGTGGTTGACCTGTGTGCCCTACAGCAGGTTCTGGAAAAACCAACCGGCAAGCTTTCCCGTGGTTACCGTCAACGGACCGGGTTGGCTCAGGCGCTTTTGCACGATCCGGAAGTATTGATAATGGACGAGCCGACAGCCGGTCTTGATCCCAACCAGATACGAGACTTCCGCACCAACATCGGCAATCTCCGCCAATCGAAAACGATCCTGATCTCCACACACATCCTGCAGGAAGTCGAAGCAGTGGCCGATCGTGTCCTTTTTGTTCATAACGGTCGGTTAGTGTTTGACGGTACTCCTGCTGAATTGACCAAACAGGAGTCGCTTGAGAAAGCCTTCTATGAAATGACCGACTATGGCCGGAACTCGATGTCGGCAGGAACGCAGGAGGCGACCGATGGCGTTTAATAAAGATACAGTCGCAGTAATCTGCAAAAGCAACCTGCGAACCTATTTCAGCATCCCGACCGGCTACGTGTTTATCACGTTGTTCATATTCTTGAGTGCTGCGGCAGCTTTCTGGCAGGAACGTTTTTTCGCTAACAATCTGGCCAACCTTGACCAGCTCAACGATTTTTTCCCGTTGCTCTTGATCCTATTCGTCCCCGCCGTCACTATGGGCGTGTGGGCCGATGAACGCAGACAGGGCACCGATGAGTTGTTGCTGACTCTTCCCGCCTCCGATCTGGAAGTCGTTCTCGGCAAATATCTCTCGGTAGTCGGCATCTATACCGCTTCGTTGTTGCTGTCATTGAGTCACGTCCTGGTTTTGTTCTGGCTGGGCAGTCCCGATATCGGCCTGATGTTTGCCAACTACTTTGGATACTGGCTGATCGGTCTGGCGCTGCTGGCGGTTGGCATGTTGGCCTCGCTCTTTACGGCCAATGCTACTATTGGCTTTGTCCTTGGGGCGGTGTTCTGCTCGGCATTAGTGCTGGTTGACTCGCCACGCTGGGTACTAAGCGAATCTCTTCAATCGCTGCTGGCCCCGCTGGGTGTGCATAGCTACTTCTCCGATTTCGCGCGCGGGGTGGTAAGTCTTAAGGGTCTCCTCTATTTCAGTTCGGTGGTGACGGTTGCGCTTTATCTGAACGTAATCATAATCGGACGTCGCCACTGGCCATTGAGTGCGGGCGGCTACCGTTACTGGATACACCAGATAGTACGAGCGCTGGCGGTTGTTGTCGCAGCGATTGCTATCACCGTGATTATTGGTCGCGGCGGTTGGCGTCTCGATACCACCGGAGAGCAGTTGCATTCGCTTTCCGATGAGACCGAACAACTACTGAACGAACTACCCGATGATCGTCCGGTGCTGATACAGGCATTCATGAGCCCCGAAGTGCCTCGGGCATATGTAGAGACACGAGCCAATCTTCTTGGCAAGCTTTCTGAGATTTCTGCTATC
This sequence comes from bacterium, assembly GCA_030668045.1. Lineage (GTDB taxonomy): Bacteria > Zixibacteria > MSB-5A5 > GN15 > FEB-12 > DAOUUR01. Next base: position 5,327 of record DAOUUR010000069.1, on the reverse strand, counting down.
GCCGGTGATCGCATCCAGCTTCTTATCCATGACACCGAACCGTTCACCGATGAAGCCCGCGACGCTCGCGAGAAATTCAACATTCTTCCCCGTGAAGTACTCGTGACAGAAAGCGCACGTTCAAGCACGTCTCAGGTTTTCATGGGGGTAGCTTTCACCAGTGGCGCCCGTGAGGAAGTCGTTCCGTTTTTTGATCGCGGCCTTCCAGTTGAGTACGAGTTGATTCGCAGCATCCGGGTTGTCTCCAAGTCACAGCGTAAGACAGTTGGTGTGCTCGACACAAAGGTAAAGCTCTTTGGTGGTTTCGACTATCAGACAATGGCGAGTTCGCCACCGTGGTCGGTAGTCGCGGAGTTGAGACGTCAGTACGAAGTCATTCAAGTGTCCCCCGATGCTCCGATCACGCAGGAGATGGACGCGCTGGTCGTGGCTCTGCCATCATCGTTGACTCAATCGCAATTGGATAACGTGCGGGCCTACGTCCTGCAAGGTTCTCCGACCCTTCTGTTGATCGACCCGCTTCCGGCGATTGATCCTTCGATGTCGCCATCAGTACCGGCGGGTGCTCAGATGAATCCATTCATGCAAAATCAAGCGCCACAGGAAGAGCCTAAAGGCAATATCCGCAATTTCATGGCCGATATCGGTATCGGTTGGGGACCATCGCAGTTGGTATGGGACAGCTACAATCCCCATCCCGACCTGAGTTCATTGCCGCCGGAGATAATTTTCCTGGGGGAAGGTAATGAAACGGCCGAGATTTTCAGCTCGACCTACAGAGCCACTTCGGGTCTTCAGGAGCTGGTAGCGATCTATCCCGGCTATCTTTTCAAAGGCGCTGTTGACGGCTTTGAGTTCCAGCCCCTTCTGCGGACCGGGCGTGCATCAGGCATGCTCAACTGGCAGCAAGTGGTACAGCGCAGCTTCTTTGGACTATCGATCAATCGCAACGTTCGCCGTGTGCCGAGCAACGAGTCATACATCATGGCGGCGCGAGTCTTTGGTTTTCAGGGTGGTGTGGATAGCCGGGCGATTGATGATCGTTCTCAGAAAAAAATCAATGCCATTGTTATCGCTGACCTTGATTTCATTTCGGAACAATTTTTCCAGATTCGTTCGCAGGCTATTGCCGGGTATAACTTCGATAACGTCACGTTCTTCCTCAACAGTATCGACATGCTGGTGGGTGATGAATCGTTCATCGACTTGCGAAAGAAACGGGTGAAACATCGTACTCTCGAAACAGTCGAAGCACAGACCGCCGAGTACCTTGACCAACGTCTCTCCGAGGAAAAGGAAGCTGAAGAAAAAGCCCAACTGGCTCTTGGTGAGGCGCAGAGTCGTCTCAACGAAAAAGTTGCCGAAGTGCAGAATCGTGACGACCTCGATGCTCAGGCCAAGCAGATTATGGCGCGCAATCTTCAGGAAGCCGAGAATCGGCGGTTTGAAGTCCTGCGTGCGAACATCGAAGCCAGAAAAGAGGCTACAATTCAGCGCAGTAAAGAAAACACCGAAACCGCGATCAAGCAGATTCAGAGCCGGATCAAAACCCTGGCCGTTACGCTGCCACCTATTCCGGTCTTTACGCTCGGTGTGGTGATATTCCTCAGGCGGCGACGTCGCGAACGTGACAGTGCAGCTGCTGTTAGAAGGCTAAGGAGCTAATGATGGAAGAGAACAAAAAAACGTTGATAATGGCCGGAGCGGCCGTTGTTCTGGCGGTGGTTGCCTTCTTCATGGCTCCCGGACGGATCACTCCGGATGCATTCCTTGATCAGGGTGAATCATTTTTCAAAGACTTTACCGATCCGAATGCTGCCGCCGTGCTGGAAGTAATTGAATACGACGAAGAGTCGGGCGCGACCAAGCCATTCAAGGTTGTCAATAATAATGGTATCTGGACGATTCCGTCGCATCACGATCACCCCGCCGACGGCGCAGATCGTCTCGCGCAAACAGCCGCAGGCGTGATCGGAATCAAAAAAGATGATTTCCGTTCCGACAACGTCTCGGACCATGAGTCCCTCGGTGTGATTGATCCGCTCGATGAAACAGCCGGGCTGGTTGGTCGTGGCCAGCGCATAACGCTCAAAGATGGTGGCGGCAAGGTACTGGCGGACTTTATTGTTGGTCGCGAGGTCGAAGGACGTCCCGGGTTTCGCTTTGTGCGTGTCCCTGACCAAAAACGCGTTTATGCCGTGCGGATGGAGATCGATATCTCAACGAAGTTTGAAGACTGGATCGAGACTGACCTTCTTCTGGTCGCTAAGTCTGATATCACGAGAATCGAGTTGAAAGATTACTCCATCAACGAACGTTCGCGCTCGGTCGATCAACGCGATAACGTAATCCTGACTCTCAATGATCAGACGTGGCAGGCAAATCGTATGGGCAACAAGCAGGTCGATTCCGCTACAATAGAGGCGTTCTTAAGCACGCTTGATGAGTTGACCATTGTGGGAGTACGACCGAAACCGGAAGGGCTGGCACAAGACTTGATCGATGCCGGTTCAGCGGTGTCGCAGGTCGATGCTCGGTCGCTTCAGAGCAAGGGGTATTTCTTTGCTCGGGACGGCAGGCTGCTTTCCAACGAGGGTGAGCTTAACTTCCAGATGAAAGCGGGTGTAACATACACGCTGAGATTTGGCGAGGTTGTCTATGGTACCGGCGATGCAGTTACATCCGGAACAGGTGATCGGAATCAACAGGAAGGTCCGGCTGAGAATCGGTATCTGTTTGTAACGACCGAGTTCGATCAATCAGCATTCCCGGAACCGGCCAAACCGGCCAACACCGATTTTCAAAACAAGCCCGACAGCTCACTAACCGATAGAGACCGTACCAACAAAGATCGGGATCAAGCCCACAAACAGTGGTTGCGCGATGTTGACGATGGTCGAAACCATGCTGACCGGCTGAATCATCGGTTTGCCAAATGGTACTACGTTATTTCGGCGGAAAGTTTTGAAAAGCTGCACTTGACTCGCAGCGACTTGTTGGTCAACAAATAGTGGTCGGCGTCAAATCGAACGCAAAGAAAAAGAGCAGACCAAACGGCCTGCTCTTTTTTGTATCTATCAGATTATATTTGCCTACATGAAGCGTTTGAAGACTTTCAAAATCCCCTGATCCCAGCCGACACGATGCGTAATCCCTGCCTTCTGGTGCTCCAGTTCATCCTTATGTTCGAGATACCACTTGTGCGACGTGGTCAACGCGTCCTGATTGGAGTGGCGCGCCGACCAGCCAAGCTGCTTCTCAATCTTTTCGGTGGAAACAAACGAATCTTTATCGGCTGTACCGTAGACCCACTTGTACAGCGGGGATATTTTCATGAATTCAAAAAGCGCCAGCGCCGGTTTAACAAGATAGGCCGGGGTCGGCAGAACTTTGGATCCGCTGCCGGCAAAATCACAGAGCGCACCAACATCGAGTTTTACCTTCTCGTACCTTTGCGCGCCGACATTGAAAACATCGTTGGCCAACTCTTTCGGGGCGGAGGCGGCCAGCCAGATAGCTTCGATCAGATCGGTCACTTCCAGCAATTGGTAAAGGTTGTCACCTTTGCCGATAATTGGGATCCGTTTGCCGGAATCAACCCAGTCATACAGAATCTGGAAAACCCCGAGCCGCGCCGTCCCGATGAATGTCTTGGGCCGGATTATCGGCACACACATACCGTTGCGGCGAAACTCTTCGCAAACTTTCTCGCCCTCGATCTTGCTCTCGCCATAAGCGCCAACACCGTCAACCGGATCATCCTCAACCAGCGGGTGCTTGTCCGGAACACCATAGACGGCGGTCGAACTGACAAACACGACCCGTTCCACATCGCACTTGCGCGCCTGCTCAAGCGTGTTGCGAACACCGGCAATATTGGTCGAGTAGATTTCCGGTTTTGGCCAGAGAGGGAGAGCGGCGGCGCAATGAATAATGATATCGATATTGTGATCCTTGATCAGCCGGAACATCCCCTCAGAGTCGCGGACATCCTGATTGATAAGGTTGATATCTTTGGAATACTCCGCCTCAAAGAAGGGGGCGATATCGTTCATGGTCAGCGAGGCCAAACCGCGATGGATCAGATTCTGGGCCAGATGGTAGCCTAAGAACCCAGCTCCACCGGTGACTAATACGTTCTTGTTTTTCATATTCTCTCTTACACCTAATTAAGAGGCTCCACCTCAATACGAAGAAAAGAGGACGGGTCCTCTTCTGCGTTCAACTTTCTATTTACCTGCCCAACAAAGGCCGCTCAATATACAGAATAATCGATATTTGACAAGGGGATTTTGGGGGCGGGCAAAGGGCCTGTTTTGACGGGCAAGGCCTGATTTAAGCAGGCATAGCCTGTCACCCTGAGCAGAGTCGAAAGTGTTCGTAACACCCCTGACGCTGGCGTTACTTCCGTGTCTCTATGTAATCGAGCAGGGTCAATCCCGAACAAATAGGCGAGTTGGTTACTTCGATGGACCGATCGTGGTGGTCGATCCGATGGGGAAGAAGCCAAACTTGATGGCGTTCTTCGGGCACGTATCGAAACACTCCCCACACGACGTACAGTCGGGCAGTACCGATTTGTTTTCGACCAACGGTTTTATTGTGGGGCAGGGGCTCTTATCGTAACAGATTCCACACTTGTTGCATTTTGTAAAGTCGATTCGCACGCGGCCCGGCGCCACAAATTCAAACAGCCACGTTAAGAATCCGATCGGACAAATAGTGTAACAAAATGGGCGGTACAGGATCAGGCTGCCGATCACCAGGATCGGGAACATGACAAAGAACGTGAAGTCGAAACTCCAGTGAAGCAGCTCGAAGAAGTTGATCGGCTCATATATGCTGTATGAGGAATAGGCAATCCATAGCTGTTTAGTTGGATCGATTTCCATGTCACCCGCCAGCCAGGCCAGGTGATCCATGACGCCAAAGAAAACCAGGATAAACATCAGAAGGAGAGCGCCCCGGATCGAATTGAAGGCAGTGAAATTGAAATTCTTGAAATGCCATCGGTGCGGTATCTTGTTGATCAAATCCTGCAATGCCCCCAGTGGGCAAACCCAACCACAAAAGAGTTTACGACCGATGAGGCTTGGTACAAATATCGCCAGAAACATTGCTACGAAGGCGGGGAAGAATTCGCCCCACGTAAACTTGAACATGAACAGTTTTGGGATAGCGCACATCGGGCTGGGATGCAACGGATAGATGTAGTCCAGCCCAAACAATACAAACGCGATAGTCAGCATCAATAGACGAATCTTGATATTGACCCACCGGAAGATCAAGAGGATGATCGCTATCGCCGCGACGATAAGAAAAGCGAG
>DAOUUR010000431.1 GCA_030668045.1 bacterium | reverse complement strand
TGGTTGTTTATACCGGAGACGGTAAGGGAAAGACAACCGCCGCTCTCGGGATGTGTGTCCGAGCAAGCGGATATGGTTGGAAGATTGCTATTGTCCAGTTTGTCAAGGGGGACTGGAAGTATGGAGAACTGGAGGGGATTAAGCTTCTTGGTCCCAATATCGAGTTGGAAGTTGTCGGGGAGGGGTGTGTCGGGATTTGTGGTGATAAAAAACCCTTGTCTGTGCATCAGAAAGCCGCCTGTGACGGTCTTAAAAAGGCAACCGAGAAGGTTGCATCCGGTCATTACCGACTGGTGATTCTGGATGAGTTGAATGTGGCTCTCAGCCTGAAGCTGGTTGATCGGCAACAGGTGGAGAAACTGCTTGAGGTATGCAGACCGGGGCAACATCTTGTTATCACCGGTCGCGGCGCCCCCGAGTGGTTGCTTGACAGAGCGGATCTGGTTACCGAGATGAAAGAAATCAAGCATCCGTTCAAGGCTGGCCTTATGGCGCAAAAAGGGATCGACTTTTAGAGACCTGCGGAGATGGTCAGGGGAAAACGATGAACTTCTGTGCCGTCTGTTTGTTGCAGATGGTAATGAATATTGAAAAAGAGGAATACGATGGCGGAAGAAAAAAAGTGTGATGTTCTCATAGTTGGCGGCGGTCCCGGCGGGCTGTGTGCCGGGATGTATGCGGCACGGGCAAACCGTCATGCCGTCTGTCTGGAAAAGTATATGCCGGGCGGTCAGATCGCTATTACCGGTGACGTTGAGGATTATCCCGGGTTTGAGTCTATCTCAGGTGCCGAACTGGCGATGAAATTTGCCGACCACGCCAAGAAATTCGGATTGCAAATTGAAATGGAAGAGGTGGTTCAGATATATTGCGAAGGTGATGATCGTCTGGCCAAGTGCGCCTCGGGTGTCACTTATCGCGGCAAGGCATTGATTTTCTCAACAGGTGGGCGACCAATCTATCTGCAGGTTCCCGGCGACCAAAAGTACAGCGGAAAGGGTGTCTCCTATTGTGCCATTTGCGACGGTGCTTTTTTCAAGGAACAGGTTATCGCTGTTGTCGGCGGGGGAGATGCGGCGATCGAAGAGGCCGGATTTTTGACCAAGTTTGCCTCGAAAGTCTATGTCATCCATCGACGCGATAAGCTTCGCGCCCAGAAAATCATTCAGCAAAGAGCGTTTAATAATCCCAAAATTGAGTTTGTCTGGGATTCAGTAGTTGAGTCGATTAACGGTGATGATACACGGGTCACTAATCTGTCGCTGGCTAATGTCAAGACAGGGGAGAAGACGACTTTGGAGGTTGGGGCTATTTTTGTCTATGTCGGTTTCCGTCCCAACTCTGATCTTGTTCCCGACGATGTTAAGCTCGACGAAGGTGGCTACATACTGACCGATTTTAAGATGGAAACGTCGGTTCCCGGAATATATGCCTGTGGCGATGTCAGAGCGCAGCTAGTTCGCCAGGTTACCAATGCTGTTGGTGATGGCACCACCGCCGCTGTAGCCTCGGAACGAAGGTTGGAGGAACTGGAGGACAAAGCGACATAATACGACCAGAAGCGAAAACGCAAGAGGGTGTAACTTGCGGCCCTCGAATGTCATTACTTGTCCGCAAAACGGTGCACACAGGCTGTCCTGGTAGCAATCTTTCCGCCGGTGTCGGATTTACTTCGAATGCAAAAGTGCTTGCAAATCAAGGCCTTAATACGTATCTTATGAGTAGAAATCTAGTTACTGCGAAGTGCTAATCGCTGGCACACATATTGCTCGATAACGAAAGTGGATAAGCCGCTCTGGCAACCCACTGACAAGTGAACCTACTGGTTCCTACCTTGGTCTGAGCGGCCATTCAAATAGAAGCTTTGCTCTCAATGATTTGGGAGTGGTGTGCGCTGGACTTCCAGCCACCTGACGTTAGAGTCGGGCGTCCCCCCTCCACCACTCCCATTTTTTTATTTCCCTCATAACTACTAGTCTGGCCTTTACTTAAGCCAAAATCTGCCGATAACCAGAAATTAGGTGTTGGTTAGCAGCAAGGAAGGGATTGTGAAAAGCAAGACCGGGTTCTTAACGAGACTAAGCCACATTATTATCATCCAGGTGCTGTTTGTGTTTGCCGCTCTGGCGCTGATAATATTCTATCCCAACGATGGTACGATAATTGATTCGGGATACTCTGCACCTGAGAGCAGGTTTGAACCGCTTCTGGCGCAGGTCAAGGTGATGCTCAATCTTCCCTCCGAGAAGGAGGAGCCAGCGACTGTTGACCCTGATGTTCAGGCCTCGTTGACATCGCTTTTCTCCGGTTTTGACGAGCTGCTCCACACTGGGATATATATCCCCGATAGCGCTGGTCAGCTGAGGAGTTGCTTTGTTTATCGACATCACAACAAGCTGAATCAATCCGACGGTTCCTATGCCCAGTTGCTGCCGATCATTAACGCCACCATGCCGCCGTTCGATGCCGGTATGGCCCAGGAACGTCTTATCCCGATTCTATACACCGACGATGCTGCTGTTTACTGCTACACCTTCCGTCTGGACACTGGTCAGCGGGTGGTGTTGGTTTCGGCGGTGGAACACGATCTGGTTATTTCATCGGGACCAACTCTGCGATATGCTATCCTTATGCTTTTCCTTGGTTCCATTCTCATATCACTTTTGACGGTGCACCTGATTTCCAAGCGATTTAGAAGTCCCTTGCGTCGACTTATCAGCGGGATGGAAAAGACAGCCCGTGGCGAACTGGATCAGATGGTTGCCGAAGAAAAAGATGTGGAGCTTGAG
>DAOUUR010000124.1 GCA_030668045.1 bacterium | reverse complement strand
GTGGCCTGTATGCCGTCTCGGGTACTTTGGGTTCAGGTGCCAGTGGTAGCGTCCGGTTGGCGTTGCTACGGATTATTTTCAAATCGGTCGATCTCCCCGAACAGTATCACGTCGCGCGTTTTGTGATGTGGCTTAAAAACGAGGGTATCTATGAAGATGTTAAAAACCAGGTTGAGCAAAGCGGGAACGACTGGCTGTATGAACTTGATAATTTTGTAGTGGCCGAGGATCTTCATAAAGCCTTGGTCCAAGTAAAACCGCAGCTATTCCCCTCCCCTGAGGTCTGCACCGAAACTCTTAATAATCTCTACAGAAATGTACCGGACATCAGTAACGACGAAATGTTGAAGGCCATTAAGCAAGCAATCATCAGGGATGGTAAATTCCCTCTGACGGTGATTGTCCTCGATGAAGTCCAGCAGTACATCGGCATGGACAGCCGACGTTCAATGGATGTCCAGGAAGCTGTGGAGGCTTGTTGCAAAAGCTTTGGCGGTAAACTGCTGTTTATCGGAACCGGCCAAACGGCCGTTACCGGAACATCCAACCTGAAAAAGCTGGAGGGGCGTTTTACGATTCGGGTCGAATTATCCGATGCGGACGTTGACGCGGTTATTCGCAAGGTCATCCTGGCCAAAAAGTCGGATGCCATATCTCCGCTTGAGAAAGACATGCAGGTGAATATCGGGGAAATATCCAGACATCTATCCGGCACCACTATCGGTCACAACCAGGACGATGTTCGATTCTTTGCTCAGGACTACCCGATCCTACCCATACGTCGCCGTTTTTGGGAAAACACCCTAAGGGTTTTGGACCCGACAGGCACAGACAGTCAACTCCGCAACCAGCTCAGCATGATCCATAAGGCCATCCAGACGAATTTGGATGCTGCTTTGGGTAATGTCATCGAAGGCGACTATATCTATTTCGATTCTGCCGACAAACTGCTTCAGACCCGAATTCTGCCCCGCAAAGTCCACGAAAAGACCATGAGTTGGATAAAGGGGCATGAAGATCAAGAGTTGACGGCGCGAGCGTGCGGTCTTGTTTTTCTGATCAACAAGCTGGCCGACAAAAATGATGAAATCGGCATAAAGGCGACCATCAATACTGTCGCCGATTTGATGGTCCAGGACCTTTCCGAAGGCAGCAGCGCCCTCAGAAGCAAGCTCCCTGGGCTCATGGACAAATGCGAGCTTTTGATGAAGGTCGGCGATGAATATCGCATCCAAACAGAAGAAAGCGCTGCCTGGAATGATGAATTTCTGAGTCAGCGCAGCCAATTGGCCAACGAGGCGCACCGCGTCGAAGCGGAGCGAGATGACCGGATACGTCACAAGTTCGGCAGCATGGTAAAAAAAATTACACTGACCCAAGGCAATTCAAAAGTGATGCGTGACTTTCATCTGGTATTCAATTCACAGCTTCCCCCGGATTCGGACAAAAAAATATGTGTATGGTTGCGCGACGGATGGAGCATTGATGAAAACTCGGTCCGCGCAGATGCACTTCAAGCAGAAAACCAATCCCCAACGGTTTACGCCTTTATCCCCAAGCGCTCTGCCGACGATCTGCGCTATTACCTGATCGATTATAAGGCCGCCAGCGCAACCCTTGACAAGCGCGGAGTGCCAACAGGGCCTGAAGGTATAGAAGCACGTGCGGCCATGGAAACTACCAGGCAGATCGCTGAAGGTAAAATCAATGAATTGCTGGATGAGGCGTTTTCAGGTACCCGCGTATTCCAAGGGGGCGGCAACGAAATTCTTGGAAACGACTTGCAGGAAATGGCGCTCGAGGCGGCCGACAACTCGCTAAAGCGTCTGTATCCACAGTTTCTCACAGCCGATCATATTGGTTGGTCAAAAGTATATGACAAGGCCCGCAAGGGAGCGCCCGATGCGCTAAAGGGTGTGGGAGATGATGGCGAACCCGGAAAGAATCCTGTCTGCAAAGCCATTCTCGGTGTTATCGCAGGAGGTAAAAAAGGGACGGATGTTCGCACTCATTTCGAATCATCTCCCTTTGGGTGGTCCCGTGATGCAGTGGACGGCGGCCTTCAGGTACTCCTGGTTGCCGGTTTGATCCGGGCACAGGATGACCATGGAAAAACGCTTGATCCCAAATCTTTGGAGCGCAAAACCATTGGCAAGGTGATGTTCAAGGAGGAATCCACCACCGTGACAACCTCCCAACGAATACAGGGTCGAAAATTGCTCCAGAAGGTAGACCTGTCAGCCAAGCAGGGCGAGGAGTTGACATACGTTCCTCAGTTCCTTCAGAAATTAATAGACCTTGCCGATCGTGCTGGTGGCGAAGCCCCCAAGCCCGAGAGGCAGGATACCACAGGGCTTGAAGAAATCCGCCTAACGGCCGGGAACGAACAGCTACTCGCGCTTTACAACCGCCGCGAGGAACTGGCCCAAGCCATTGATTCGTGGTTGGATCTTGCGCGACGTATTGATAAACGCCGGCCGACCTGGATCACCCTGAAGCGCGTGATGGGTTATGCCACCGGCATCCAGGATGCGGAGGTTATTCTCGCGCAAGTCAAAAATATTGAAAAGCAACGCCAGTTATTGGAAGAACCGGATCTGATATCCCCTTTGGTGACCAATCTCACTCAACTATTACGAGAGGAATTGAATCGCCTGGATAAAGAATATCAAGCGAGACACGACGGAGGAATGAAGCGGCTTAAAGCCGACACAAATTGGCAACAGCTCGATCCGGAAGAGCGCAACAGCCTGCTTGCTGAACAGAAGCTGACCCTGGCAGATGCTCCCAAGATCAACGTGGCCGGCGCCGAAGAAATTGTCGCCACACTTGAGCAAATCACACTATCGGCACTTATCGATCGCGTGGCGGCTATGCCGTCAAGATTCGATGCTGTCATGGTTGGAGCTGCGGAACTTATGGAACCTGAAGCTCAATTTGTGAACCTGCCTAACCGGACCATTAAGACGGAGCAGGATATCGATGTCTGGCTGAATGACGCTAAAGCGGAAATTCAAAAAGCCCTAAAAAACGGCCCGGTCATCATCCATTAAGGAGTTGAGTGAATGCATCCTCTTGAAAAATCGCTTCGCAATAAGCTGGAAAAAACGGTCAAAGATGCACGGGACATCGCTGAAGACGCTGCTCGGGCAGCACTTGAGCAATTGGGTGTTGGAGAGCCGACAGCTTATCCGCATTTGACAGAAACTAATCGCAAATTACGCCGAAAGCTTCGAGCACATGGCCGCCAGCTCGGTAATGGGCGTAATGCCAAAGGCGAGCAGGCGCTTGATAGGTTGATCGAAGAGGTTGCCTATGAACACTGGCACCGCATGCTCTTTGCTCGGTTTTTGGCCGAAAACAACCTGCTCATGTATCCTGACCCGGATGATCCGGTGGCAGTAACCCTTGAGGAGTGCGAGGACTTAGCTGCCGATGAAGGGGCATCCAATGGTTGGGAATTGGCATCCCGATATGCGGCCCGCATGCTGCCGCAGATTTTTCGGCCTGATTCACCGGTTTTCAAGCTTGACTTGCCTCCGGAGTATCAACAGAAGCTTGAACGCCTGATAGCCGACTTGTCAAAGGAGGTTTTTACCGCCTCGGACTCCCTTGGTTGGGTGTACCAATTTTGGCAGGCCAAAAAGAAGGATGAGATCAACGCCTCCGAGGTAAAAATCGGGGCGCTGGAACTGCCCGCCGTCACCCAGCTTTTCACCGAACCTTACATGGTCAGCTTTCTGTTAGACAACTCCCTGGGGGCCTGGTTCGTCGGTCGACGAACCAGGGCAGATGACAGAGAGCAGTTGTCAGAGTGCAGTAAGAAGGCGAATGAAAAGCTGAAGACAGCGGAAACAGAAAAAGAGCTTCGGGAGTTTTTCAGCCTCCCGAGCGTCCCCATGACGTACCTCAGGTTTGTTAAAACTGACCACTGCGCACTGAACACTGATAACTCCAGTGAAACTGGCTGGATCCCGGCTGCCGGAACCTTTGACGGATGGCCGGAGAAACTCGCCGAATTCAAAATGCTCGACCCATGCTGTGGCTCGGGGCATTTTCTGGTCGCGGCCTTTTTGATGCTGGTGCCCATGCGTATGGAACGGGAGGGGCTCTCGGCTCGCGAAGCAGTGGATCGGGTGCTTTCCGAAAATATCCACGGTCTGGAGTTGGATCAACGCTGTGTCGAACTGGCCGCGTTTGCTCTGGCGCTGGCAGCCTGGACATATCCCGATGCTGGGGGGTATCGGCCATTGCCGGAACTAAATGTGGCCTGTTCCGGGCTTACTATCAGCACAACAAGGCAAGAGTGGCTCGACTTGGCTGGCAACAACACCAACCTGCGAATAGCGTTAGAAGAACTTTATGTGCAGTTCAAGGATGCACCAGTTCTGGGTAGCTTAATTGATCCAAAGGCCGGTATCGGTAAAGGATCACTGTTCGAGAAATGGGAGGACATAGGCCCACTACTTACGAAGGCATTGTCTGGTGAAAAGGATGATGAGAAGGTTGAGATGGGTGTTGTGGCACAGGATCTGTCAAAAGCCGCAAAAATACTTGTTCAAAAATTCGATTGGGTGATTACGAACGTTCCATACCTCGCATTAGGGAAGCAATCGCCACAACTAAAGTCTTTCTGCGAAAAGGAATACAAAAAAGCCAAGAATGACCTGGCAACTGTTTTTTTAGAACGCTGTCTTTCAATAGCTGTTTCTGGCGGCAATGTGAGTATTGTGTTGCCCCAAAACTGGCTATTTCTCAAAAGATATCAAAAACTAAGAATTCCATTGCTCAAACAAAAGAAGTGGTTATCCGTTTTGCGGTTGGGAGCGGGTGCCTTTGATACGATCACGGGTGAGGTTGTGAAAGCCATCCTGATCTCAATGGACAACAAACAACCCCATGTTAATCATAATTTTTTCGCGATTGATGTAAGTAATATCCCAGGAGCTTGGGACAAGGCGGACCAAATTAAAAGTACAACTGTAAATTTTTTTAACCAACAACAACAACTAAAAAACCCCGAAAGCCGTGTTGTCATTGACGACCTTGGGGTTTCCTCATCACTTGATGAGTATGCGATTGTCTCGGAAGGTCTTCATACAGGCGACTATCCACGTTTTGGTAAAAAGTTCTGGGAATTTTTGACAATTGCAGAAGGATGGACGAAACAACAAGGAGGTGCAACTTCTCAAAGCTTTGAATCAGGCATGGAACATATTCTTTACTGGGAAAATGGAAGTGGTGAACTCACTGAATTTATAGAAAAGAGACTTGGCGGAAGTCCTATATCAATGTGGGTTAAAGGAGATGATGTTTGGGGCAAGAGCGGACTTTGCATTGGATCTGTTGGCGATCTTAAATGCACCAGATATACAGGCTGGCTTTTCACACACGGCATTTATGCAGTTGTTTCAAAAAAACCTCAGCAATTGCCAGCTCTTAAAGCCTTTTGTGAAAGCACCGAATTTTTAAAACGAGTCAGAATGCTTGATCAAAAAATGGCAGTTGCTAGGACTAGCATAGCTAAAGTCGCTTTTGATTATGCTCATTGGACGAAAGTCGCCGCGAAAAAATATCCTAACGACCTGCCAAAACCATATTCTGACAATCCCACCCAGTGGATCTTCCACGGACATCCCTGCGGTTCGGCGGTGTGGGATGAAGAGAAAAAATGGACGGCCATCGGTCCGCTGCGCATCGACGCCGCTGTGTTACAGGCCGCCGTCGCCCGCCTGCTCGGATACCGCTGGCCAGCCGAAACAGATCCTGAAATGGAGCTTGCTGACGAATCACGCGCTTGGGTGAAAAAATCGCAGAAGTTGCTGCCGTTTGCCGATGACGACGGCATCGTCTGCATTCCTCCGGTGCGTGGTGAAATGAAGGCCGAAGATCGGCTGGAAAACCTATTAGCTGCGGCTTACGGCAGTGAATGGTCATCCAACAAGAAAGCTGAACTGCTTGCTCAGGCAGGCCACGCAGGCAAAACCTTAGAGACCTGGCTCCGGGATAAATTTTTCATCCAGCACTGCAAGCTGTTCCACCACCGGCCATTCATCTGGCAAATATGGGATGGTCTTCATAACGGATTTGCCGCCCTGATCAACTACCACAAGCTCAATGCCAAGCTGTTGGAGACCCTGATCTACACCTACCTCGGCGACTGGATCAGCCGCCAAAAACAGGGCATTGCCAACGGAGTTGATGGTGCTCAGGAAAAACTGTCCGCCGCTGAAGTGTTGAAGAAAAAGCTGGAGCTAATCCTCGAAGGCGAAGCACCCCACGACATATTCGTACGCTGGAAACCTATCGAAAAGCAGCCCATAGGTTGGAACCCAGACCTAAATGATGGGGTGCGGCTCAACATCCGTCCGTTCATGACAGTACCCGACGTCGGCAAGAAAGGCGCAGGAATTTTAAGGGATAAGCCAAATATCAAATGGGGAAAGGATCGTGGCAAAGATGTGGCATCCGCTCCCTGGTATCACCTTTTCAAGGGCGACCGCATCAACGACCACCATTTAACCCTGAATGAAAAGCTGGAAGCTCAGAGAGAAAATAGGAAGTAAGTATTCTATGATTCTATATTTAAAAAGATCGCTACGTAATACGCTTGAAAAGACGATCAAGGATGCTCGCGATATTGCTGAAGACGCCGCTCGGGCAGCACTTAAGCACTTGGGTGTGGGAGAGCCGACAGCTTATCCGCATCTCACAGAAGCCGATCGTAAATTGCGCCGCAAGCTTAGAGCACATGGACGCCAGCTTGGTAATGGTCGCGATGCTAAAGGGCGGCAGGAGCTTGATAGGTTGATAGAAGAGGTTGCCTATGAGAACTGGCACCGCATGCTGTTCGCCCGGTTTTTGGCCGAAAACAACCTGCTCATGTATCCCGACCCCGACGATCCGGTGGCAGTAACCCTTGAGGAATGCGAGGATTTAGCCGCCGATGAAGGAGCGTCCAATGGCTGGGAATTGGCATCCCGTTTTGCAGCCCGCATGCTGCCGCAGATTTTT
>DAOUUR010000223.1 GCA_030668045.1 bacterium | reverse complement strand
TCAACAAGCAGTACGATAAGGACAACTTCCGGGTGGTTGGTTGTAATCGCCTGAGCTATCTTCTGAAGAATAATCGTCTTGCCAGCTTTGGGAGGTGAAGTAATCAGAGCGCGCTGCCCTTTGCCGATCGGGCACATCAGATCAATAATGCGCGTTGTTACTTCGTCGGCATCGGTCTCCATATTGAAGGCATCGTTGGGATACAATGGCGTCAGGTTATCAAACAGTGTTTTATGTTTGGCTTCCTCCGGGTTGTCAAAATTGACCGCCTCGATTTTCAGCAAAGCAAAATAGCGCTCATTATCTTTCGGTGGTCGTACCTGCCCGGAGATGATATCACCGGTACGAAGATCAAACCGTTTTATCTGAGATGGCGAGACATAGATGTCATCCTGCCCGGGAAGGTAATTGTAATCGGGTGAGCGCAAAAAGCCGTAGCCTTCATCCAGCGCCTCAAGGACTCCTTCAGCCAGGATCACGCCATCGGTGGCCGACTGAGCCTCCATGATTTTGTACAGCAGTTCGGACTTGCGAAGCCCCGAGACGCCCGGAATATCGAGCGCTTCGGCAATCTTCAGCAGGTCGGCAATCGTCTTTGATTTCAGATCTGCAACTTCCATTTTCTAACCTCTATCTTCTGTTCTCGTTATTTTCCAAATGTTTTCACTAATCAATCGTCGATAAGCTCTTCGGTGGGAGCATCACCCCACAGTTTTTCAAGCGCATAGAATTTCCGGGTTGATTCCAGAAATACGTGCACGACGACATCAATGTAATCCAGAAGTATCCAGTTTCCTCCGCGGTGGCCTTCACGAAACACCGGCTTGATGCCTTCATCCAGCAGGCCGTCATAAACGGCAGTAGCAATCGCCCTGACATGAACATCAGCTTCACCAGAGGCGATAACAAAATAATCGCACACCGGAGAGATTGATTTGAGGTTCAGAATTTTTACATCAAAACCTTTTTTGGTGAGGGCAAGCCTGCCTGCAGCGCGGGCGAGATCGGATGCGGAATTAGTTTTCAAAATCTCCTGCTATTTCTCCTCTGTCAATTCCAGGATACTGTTTATTCGTTGGTAATCATCACCAATGACCAGCGTCATCGATATCTGTTTAGAATTATTTTCAAGAGGGCGATACTCGACTGTTGATCGATCAACCCCGATCGTCGTGGCTAGTTTTTCGGCGGCCGATTTGTCCTCCACTCGCGAGACAATAAATGACTCTGCTACCGGCTGGCGCTTAAATGAACTGATCTCAACCACCCGAATCGATATCTCAGAATCAGAATACGCCTCCAGCCTCTCAGCCATCGCTTTTGCCACACCGCTGGTCCGTGTCCCGTCAGCTATCTGCAAATTGACCGAATACAGCGGCACAGCTTCTACTTCCGTCACACTTGCGGTCAGACGAAAGACATAGACAATCACGCACCAGGAGACCGCCAGCAACAGAGTGCCGAGGACAATTTCGGTCAGTCTAATTGACCGTTTTCTAATTCTGGGTTTTTTTGGATAAATCAATATCTGTCAACTTGGGTGGGCACTGGGAGTGCCCGGCTGGCAAAGGGGTGGTTAGAATTGAGTGATCAGGTTATTCACTCCTCTTGGTTACTATTAAAAGGTTTGTTTAGATAATGAAGCCGCTGATTGTACGGGAGCATTGACCCATAGTAACCCACATAACGCTGCACCGCTATAGACAGACTGAACTGTTTCGACGGACGCCAGTCAAGCTGGAAGCCGGGAAGGAAAGTCGCATCACTTTGACCGTTGCTCAGAAGAGCACCAGCGTTATGAAGCACTCCCAGATTCAGCGCCAACGACAGGTTGGGGGTTAATTCATAGTTCATCATCGTGTTGAACATTCCAACCGAACCGGAGTAGTTACCTCCGGAAAAAAACGAAACCGAATAGCTGTTGGACCATTTTACACGCGAGAGATCAATTAGCGAAAATGCGGAGTTGGCCGCCGGTGTCCCGAGAATGTTGGCAGACTTCACCGTACTGAGGTTCCCATCCTGGACCAACTGCGCTCCAGCCGCCGTTACCAGAAATAACAGAATACTCGCTGCGATGATTGTGTTTGTCAGGGCTTTCATACTTATCACTCCATAATCTATCTAATCGGCACTTTCGCGTCAACCTAAAAAGGTATTCCGCACTCAGTTAATGGAACTATTCCTAAATTACCCGAGCGAGCGTTTTGGAGCTTTCCTCCGTCTGATTACTTAGACGTTTCAAAATCGGTCAAAGCCGAGAAAAAACTCACCCTCGGTCAGAAAATAGTCGGGCCAGCCTCTCCAACTGCTCAATCGAGTTGATGCCCTCGACTTCATCAGCATTATCGGCAGCGACCACCGATGTCGCCAAGCTCTTGTTACGCATAATCTTAATGCAGTCGGTCAGGTAGAACTCCTGCTGGGAATTGTCATTACCAAGCTCGTTAAGGGCGGTAAAAAGGGCGCTATTATCAAAACAAAAAGTACCCGTATTAAACTCCCCGATCCGGCGAACTTCCTCGTCAGCATCCCGGTGCTCAATAATATCAAGCAGGGTCGAGCTGTCACCCTTGCGGATAATTCGCCCATAGCCGCTGGCATCATCAAGAATCGCCGAGAGACAGGTGGCCGAAGCCTCGGTCTGGCGGTGCGTTTCAAGCAGACGTTTGATTGATCTGACCGACAGAAAAGGAACGTCGCCAAGAGCCACCAGCGTGGTGCCGTCGAAATCGCGCATCAGACTCTCGGTCATCATCACGGCATGACCGGTTCCAAGCTGCTCATGTTGCCAGGCGAACTCCACCGAATAGTCGGCCAGAGCCTCCTGAACCTGCTCCCCCTGATGGCCGATAACAACGACAATCTTCTCAAAATTGACAGCGTTAAGGGTGTCCAGCACACGACAGATCATTGGCCGACCGTTGACTTCATGGAGCACTTTGGCCCGGTCAGATTTCATCCGCTTACCCTTACCGGCAGCCAGTACAACAGCAGCTTTTTTCTCTGTCACAGATTCACCTGTATGAAAATGTTAGTGCGATCAATAGATCGATCTCTACAAATTGATCTGTCTGTTGTCTTGATCGACATGCACAATGGAAGGCTGGTGCGATGCGGCTTCTGATTTTGGGATAAGACCGTAGGCAATTATAATAACCAGATCACCCTTTTGACCTTTGCGGGCGGCAGCGCCATTAAGTGCAATCGCCCCACTCCCGGCGGGGCCCTCAATCACATACGTTTCAAACCGTTCACCGTTGTTGATATTGGCCACCTGAACTTTTTCAAACGGCACCAGATCGGCCGCCTTGATCAAATCGGAATCTATCGTTATCGACCCGACATAATCCAGACAGGCATCGGTTATTGTCGCACGGTGAATTTTCGATTTGCAGATACTAATCAGCATTTGTCTTGTCCAAATCGCTCATCATTATTAGCCGACAAATATAACAGAATTGCTCAATCGCGCAAGCAATTTGAGGTGACAAGTCACTTTCAAGCTGGGTGGCAAGTCACGCTTGAACTGCACTGCCAGCCACCGCTCACCAGATATTAACGTTTTGTCGATCAATAAGTTCCAA
Organism: bacterium; assembly: GCA_030668045.1. GTDB lineage: Bacteria > Zixibacteria > MSB-5A5 > GN15 > FEB-12 > DAOUUR01. The sequence continues at coordinate 1,546 of DAOUUR010000223.1, read as the reverse complement.
ACAGTGACCGGGGTCTCACTGGCCTGTTACTCCCTGCCGGTTAGCTTCATATTATCGATCAGACGAACCCGGTGTATCCGAACCGCCAGTGGGCAGATAGTACTTTTAGCCACTCTCCCGACCTTCTTAAGGCTGACATCGTCGGTGAAGGCGATGTAATCGATTTCCGCCGAGGGACAGGTAGCGGCAATCACCGCCCGCATTTCTTTTTCGATCTTCCGGGCCGAATCGACTCCGCTGGCCACCATCTCCCGAGCAGTGCGAAGGGCGTAGTAGAGCGCCCGGGCCTCGGGGCGTTGGTCGGGCGTAAAATATTTGTTACGGGATGACATAGCCAGCCCATCTTTTTCGCGAACTGTTGGTGCGATAATGAACTTGAGCGGATAGCCGAGGTCACGTGTCATCTGCTTTAGAACAATCGCCTGCTGGAAATCTTTCATCCCAAAGACGGCGACATCGGGCCGGGTGATATTAAACAGCTTGGCGACGATTGTCGTGACACCCCGGAAATGAGTTGGCCGGGCGGCGCCTTCTAGAGTCTGGCTCAGTTGTTCAACCGAAACATACGTCTGGAAATCATCGGGGTAAATATCAATCGCTTTGGGGATGAAAACAATATCACAACCGGCGCTTTTGATCTTGCGGATATCACCTTTTTCGTCGCGTGGGTATTTGGACAGATCTTCGTGGGGGGCAAACTGGGTCGGGTTGACGAAGATAGTTGTGATGACAACATCGGCCGATTTTTTCGCGCGCCGGATCAGGGCGAGATGGCCTTCGTGAAGGAACCCCATTGTCGGCACCAACCCGATAGTCTTGCCCTCGGATGCAATCTTCCGGGCGACGGCCTGCATTTTCTTTATGGAACGGATCGTTTGCATTATTGGGGATTCAGGAGATGACGTGGTATGTTCGACAGTTCCAGTCTCTTGCGCACAGAATTCAGGTCGATTTCATCCTTGGCATATGCGTCAAAGATGGCTTGCGAGTGATCCGGCATATCTCTTATGGAAGCTTTGATTTTCACGTAAGGATAGAGCTTCTTCCACGATTCATGCACAAACTGAAAAAACGCTTGTTTCTCTTCGTCCTTGAGCGGCTCCTTGCGCGCATGTAAGAAGGCGTTCAGCTTGCCATATGCCATCTTAAGCCATTTGGTATCTAAGGGCTCCACATGACTATCCTTTCCGTGGAGCCTAAATATCTCATTAACAAACAGAATCTTCTTGTTCAGGAATGGCTCCTCCTTTTCAATTCGCCTCAGTATGTCTTCTGGCCTGAAGAGCTTCTTTTCTTTCTTGGAAAGAATTCTTTTCTCGTGAGTCAGCAAAACTAAGTACTCAAAGCATAACCTTTCTATAGCAAATCTGAGCTCCAGTGCTGCATAGAAAACTTCTCTGAATTCCTGTGCAGCTTTGAATATCTTGCCGGTATAATCCCAATGACCGGCGGAATTCGAGACATATTCAATATCTAACTCTTTCAAAAACAGTTTATTCGTTTGCTCATCCACCCCTGAATCTCCTTCTATTGATGACTATGTAGT
>DAOUUR010000247.1 GCA_030668045.1 bacterium | reverse complement strand
CACAGCGGTTTTGGTCTGGCGGGTTGGGAATACGTAAATGGGGCAATGGCCCCTTGCCCCTGATTTTAGAACCAGCTTGCTGGTTTTTTGAATCAAGTGGCGGTTTCGTGCGTTATAAAGGATAGAAAGTAGTTGCAGAAAAAGAACTTGACACAAGTGGGTCGATTTGGCATATTGATCGGCTAACTATCTGGAGGAGCACTAATTGGTGTCGCCCAACATTTCCCCTGATTATAGTCGTTCGCGGGGGCCAGGATCAAAGAGTGTTGCGATGATAGCTGTTGTTTTTACGGCTGTCGGCATTCTGATCGCGGCCAACCTGGACCTCTCTCCACGCTTGAAAGCGCAGGGTTCTGCCAATGTTCTCCAAACAGGCCCCTACCCGGTGGTGGAGCGAGACGGCAACCTTGAATCGCCGTTCGTCGGTACGGTCGAGCGAGTCAAGAATGCGGTGGTCAATATTTCGGCCCAGTCACATGAGACCAACCAGCCCTGGTGGCTCAGGGGATCATCCCAGTCAACATCTTCCGGCTCCGGTTTCTTCTTTCGAGACGACGGATACATTCTGACCAACGCCCACGTAATTCGAGGCGCTGACAAGCTCTCGGTGTGGACCTCATCGGGGTATCGGTACGACGCCCAACTGGTCGGCGCTGACCCTATGACAGACCTGGCGGTTATCAAGGTTGACCCGGAAGAGAAGATCACGACTATCTCTTTCGGTGACTCCGACAAGCTGAAAGTCGGTGATTGGGCTATCGCGATTGGTAACCCATTCCCGCAGGTAGGACTCGACCGCACCGTAACGGTGGGCGTGATTTCTGCCAAGGGCCGCAGCAATCTGCAGTTTGGATCTGAGACTCCGATGTATCAAAGTTATATTCAGACCGATGCCTCGATCAATCCCGGCAATTCGGGCGGCCCCCTGCTCAATCTACGGGGTGATTGTATCGGCGTCAATGCCGCTATCTCCAGTCCTACCGGTACCTCGGTGGGGATCGGGTTTGCTATTCCGATCAACCTGGCCAAGGCTATCGTCCCGGACCTGATTTCCGACGGACATCCTAACCGCGGCTGGCTCGGTATCTGGCTTTCTGATGTTACCGAACGACAAGCTAAACGGCAGGGGCTTGAGGCTGTTCGCGGCGTACTGATTGATTCCGTTTTTACAAATTCTCCGGCCCACGAAGCCGGTCTGAAGCGTGGTGACATTATCATCGGACTTGACGGCAAGGAAGTCGGCAATGCCAGCCAACTTTCGGTAGTGGTTTCCACAGCCCGAAATAACACGCCGATTGATGTGGAGTATGTCCGCGATGGCAGCCACTATTTTACCGAAGCTGTGATTGCTGATCGGGAGACTGCCCTCGCCACAGCTAACCGCCGGACGCGGGAGGATGATTTCGAGGTTAGTCGGTGGCTTGGAATGGAGTTGATGGATTTTACACCTGAAATATCACGCGCCCTTGGAGTGGAGCAGGCGGACGGCATCTATGTCCGGAGAGTATATCCCGGCACACCCGCCGCCAACGCCTCTATCACTCGAGGGACTGTAATTCTTCAAGTCAACAACACGCCGGTGAAATTCTTGGACGAAGTGGAGCAAATCGCACGCGGGCTGGAGGGTCGCCGTGAGAGAATTCCGTTGATCGTTCAGGAGCCGGATGGTACCATCGCAAGAAAAGTAGTAAGACCTTGACAGAACATGAGCGAACCCTCAACCCGACAGTCGATCATTGATCGGTTGTCACAGTAGTGTTGAGTTAGAAGGAGAGAGTCAAAGACAGTGGCTAAACAATCTCTTAAGTATCGCGATGAAGACCGGTCGCTAGACCTGTACCTTCGCGAAATCGGAGAAAACCCTCTCATTAATGCCGAAGAGGAAGTGCGTCTGGCCAGACGAATTAAGCAGGGCGATCAAAAGGCTCTGGATAAGCTGACCAAGGCCAACCTGCGCTTCGTCGTTTCGGTAGCCAAGCAGTACCAGAATCAGGGCCTCTCCCTGGCTGATCTTATCAATGAAGGCAATATTGGCCTGATCAAAGCAGCCAAAAGGTTTGACGAGACCCGTGGATTCAAATTTATCAGTTACGCCGTCTGGTGGATCAGACAGGCGATACTGCAGGCTCTGGCTGAGCAGAGCCGGATTGTGCGCCTCCCCTTAAACCGTGTGGGCACACTACACAAAATCGGCAAGATTTCCAGCAGGCTGGTACAGAAATTAGGACGCGAACCATCGCCCCACGAGATCGCCAACGATCTGGAGTTATCCGAGGGCGAAGTTTCTGATACCCTGAAAATCTCCAACTCGCACCTCTCGCTTGACCAACCGTTCTCGGTCTCGGAAGATAACTCACTTATCGATGTTCTCGAAGATGAGTTCCAACCGTCGCCGGATGAAGCATTGTTGAGTTTTTCATTGCGACTGGAGATTGAAAAAGCGCTTGATTCGCTGACGCCGCGCGAGGCGGAAGTGATCAATCTTTACTTTGGTCTCAATCATGAAAAAGCGTTGACGCTGGAAGAGATCGGCGCGCGCTTCTCCCTCACCCGGGAACGTGTTCGTCAGATCAAAGAAAAGGCGATCCGTCGCCTGCGCCATGCCTCTCGTAGTCGTTCGCTGCGAGCGTATCTTAATTAGTAAACTTGTCTTGCCTCTATCGAAGCCGCTCTCCTAACAGAGCGGCTTTTTTTATTGGTCTCCCACTTCCGCGCGAAGCATCTCAAGAAGCTTCGTTAGGTGTTCTGGTACTTTGGCACGATCTAGAGGCACGCGCTGTTCGAGTGCCTCCAGTGTTCGGCGGCAGGCCTCGGTGTCACCTTCCTGCAACTCGCTCTGAGCTAGTATCAAAAAAGCCTTGTACAGACTTGCAGTTATCCACCGCGTCATCTCATCCATATGTATAGAGCGATCAGCCAGGCCATCGTAAGAATACTGGTTTAGCAGATTGTGACGCAAAACATTGAGATCGATTCGTGCTGAATCTTCCGGAACGATTTCGTAAACTAATCCTTCGAGACGCGCATGAGGCGTCTGCCATGATAGTGTATGAGTCACATAAATCGGGCGCCGGAACTGATTCTCCTTTAGCATTTGCAGCAGAACGAGGTCCTGTGGCATCAGATATTGGTCGGCGACTGTGGGAGCAACACGTACGTGCAGACTGTCGGTAGACTGAGCGGCACCGGGAGTCATGGCGATTGTCACGACACTATCCTGCCACCGACGCGGCCCAAGATCCCATACTTCTTCCTCCGACAGCCCCAGCGGAAGATCAGGATAACGTGATATTGACTGGTTCACATACCAGGGGGTATTCAATAGTGACAGGCTAAGAACTGTAACATCAGGCCGCACATCATCAGCAATCTGCATATACCATAACGGCCAGATGTTATCTCCGGCGACAATCAGGATTGCGTTCGGTCTCAAGTTTTTCAGGATGTTATGAGCATAGTCGTGGGCAAAGCGTCGATTGGAGCTGTCTTGAATTGGTAGGTTTCTGAGAAACATGTTGACCGGGATTGATACAACCACAAGCAGACACAGGGTCGTCGCTACAACCATATACTTTCCACTGTGGCTCCAAATGTAGGAGAGCAGTGATCCCGTACCTCCGGCCATGAAAAGTGCAAGAATTAAGAAAGACGGAAGATAGTGGCGATCCATTGGCCAGAGATAGTGTTCCGGCGTATTAAAATAGAATACACCTCCCAGACTGGTCAGGAAGAAGAAAATCAGAAAACAGAGCCCCATCTTCCAACTGCGTCGCCACAATACAAAGATGCCAGTGAGAGCGAGAAAGACCGGAATCAGTCCCACCGGTCCCAGTGGACCATCGCTGAACGCGAAGTTATTGGCCAGTGAACCGACATAGTCACCCACCTGAACGCTCCAGAACGCTGCCTTGCGGGGGAAGAAATTAACCAGCCACCCTCCACCAAACTGCTTTAGCGAAACGTATTCATAGAATCGCTGCCAGTTGACGGGATCATTGATACTTATAGCAGGATGGAGCCGGGCTAAAGGAATGATCAGCAAGTGAACCGACAAGCCCGTTACCAAACCGATCATTCCGGCAAGCCATGATCGGATACTGAGCAGCGAGCGGGGATTTAGCAGTAAAACCCAGACAACCAGCCCTGGGAGCAATAGTAAATTGGTGCGATGAACGCTGAAATCAAGGCCGAAGAGGAGCAAGATGACGAACAACCATTGGTCCGCACTCGGTTGTTTTGCCAGCTGTCCCCACCGCCACATAGCCAGCAGCAGAAATCCTGTAAACAGCATTGTCAGAATATATGGCTGAAATATGACTGTGTGATGCCATGTGGTAGAACATAAACCCAACATCAGAGAGATTACGGCATAACCTATAAATCTGAGATTGGCGCCGTTCCCATTCAACAACTCTCCTGTGTACATTCTGCATGCCAACAGTAGGCAGCAGATGGCCACTGCTACACCCAAGACTCCTGCGAAACAGTTCAGTAGCAAAGCATCAGAGATGCCCAATGGCAAAGCTGCCACAAATCCACCTAGTATTGTCAGGAGCAACGATCCAGGAGGAGGCGCCACACCCAGGCAGACGGCAACTGCCGGGTATT
>DAOUUR010000567.1 GCA_030668045.1 bacterium | reverse complement strand
CGCACGGAACGCCGCTGTACATTCTGGTGGGGCGACTTTTCTCCGTACTGCCAATAGCGACAGACATTGCCGCCCGAATCAATTACTTGTCGGTTGTTTGCTCTTCATTCACCGCCGTTTTTGGCTACTTGATCGGAGTGCGTGTCCTGCGCGCCTGTCTGGATGATCGCGGCGCAACATACACCCGACTGCTAACCTACGCGGGCGCTGCTTCCGGAGCATTGTTCTTAGCCTGGAGTCTGACCAACTGGAACAATTCAGTGGAAGCGGAAGTCTACGGTATGTCGATGATGTTAGTCATGCTGATCTTCTGGCTGATGCTGAAATACATTGATCGCTGTGGAAGTGTATCGGCTGACCGGATCATGCTCGTAGCTATCTATCTTGGTTTTCTCGGAATAGGCGTACACATGACGACATTTCTGGCTCTGGTCGCTGTGAGCATTCCGTTTGTCTTGAAGAAAGAAGCTGACCGTCGAATCTGGTTTGCGATAGCGGCTTTTGTGGTACTTGAACTTTTTCTCGTGTTCGCGATGTCGTCCCTCCCCGGTGAGATACCATACTACGTTGCCGTGGCGGTCGTGTTCGTCTTCTACCTTTTCTACATATTTTCACTGGATCAGATTCCAGCACTTCATCTGATTGTTACGGCTGGTTTCGCGGTGGCTCTTCTGCCACTGCTGGCCTTCATTGCCAATGCTGCGGTCAGTCGGATTGGTGGGGGAGAACTGCTTGGCTCAGGTGTTGTTGATGTGTTCTCGACAGTTGGGCGGTTTGCATTTGGCATTTTGATTCTGGCCGGGTGTTATTTGTTATTTCAATATTACCGGGAGAAAAATCGAAGGGGACAGAGCGCTGCATCGTTAATGGCGGCCGGGTTCATCCTGGCATCGGGCGTTCTTGCAATGGCCTTGCTGACGGTTAAAGGATACCAACCTTTTCTGTTCGTGTCGGCCTTGCTGGCATCGGTTTTACTCTGGATGATTCGGCGTCACGTTCGCTGGCCCATTCTGATAGCCTTGCTTGGTTCGTCACTGGTGGTTGTGGGAATATACGAGTTTGTCTATGGACTGGCAGGCGGGGCAGTTGTACTGCTGATCCTTGGCTTTGGATTCAAGGTGCCGCACTGGAAGACCGGCCTTGTGGTTATTCTGCTGGCTGCCGCAGGATTCTCGGTTCACTTGTTCCTGCCGGTTCGGTCATCGCAACAGCCACGAATAAATCAGAACAACCCGTCTAAAAATATCGCTACCACCGTTAATTTCCTTGAGCGACGCCAGTATGGTTCACAGTCGATGATCGACCGGATGTTTCTACGCCGCGGCGAATGGGGGAATCAGTTTGGTATGCATCGTCGAATGGGATTCTGGGGTTTTTTCCAGGAGCAGTATGGTATCGTTGGTCCGAAGTTTGTCATAATCTTCTTGATTGGTGTCTTCGGGGTATGGGAGGTGATACGGCGACGGTCAGAGTTTGGCTTGCCGCTGCTGTTGATGTTTATAATCAGCTCGGTGGGGTTGATACTGTATATGAATTTCTCTGATGGCACCAGACAGGAGATGATTGCCGGCAGGGCGCATCTGGAGGTGCGCGATCGGGACTACTTTTTTACACCGGCCTTTATCTGTTTTGGTCTGATGATCGGAATTGGCTTGAGCATGGTGATTCAGACTATTCGAGAGATGACAAGCAAATTTGCATCGGGACCACGATCAATCATTCTGGCAGCCATGATGGTTCTGTTTCTGTTGCCTTCTTTTGCTCTGGCCAACAATTACTATTTCTGTGATCGTTCACGAAACTATCTGGCCTACAACTATGGCCACAACATTCTCAGTTCTGCTCAGGAAAACGCGGTCCTGTTTACATTCGGTGACAATGACACCTTCCCGGTCTGGTGTCTCCAGGAAGTCTTTGGCGTCCGGCCCGATGTTGCCGTTGTG
>DAOUUR010000166.1 GCA_030668045.1 bacterium | reverse complement strand
CTCGTAACTCTCGTAATCCTAGTAAACGGGAAAGGGCAACGAATTAAGAAAAGCTTGATTCGCCGCCCTTTCCCTTTAGCACTTAAAATCCCCTGACCGCAAGGTCGTCCGGGTTCGAGTCCCGGCTCCGGCACCAATGATTTCAGCGGCAAGGCGCTGGAGCCGTTGGAAGCGGCGACGGGAAAAATCAAGGCCGGTTGAAACGGCAGAGCGTAGAGCCCATAGTTACGGTACATCACCTGAACTGGAGGAGTACTGAAATGAAGAAGCTGGCCGGCATGCTGGTCGTCGTATCGCTCTTGACCGGCCTGGCTATTGCCGCGACGATTCCGGTCTGGCTCGACGACGCGATTTCCAAGTGGAACCATGAGAATCCTGACGAGGCGTTCCTGTTTCTGGACATCAAGGATTCCTTCGTTTGGTACATGTTCCCGAAGACCGACGATCTCGCTAACGCGGAGATTCGGGAACGCATGTACGCGGTTGTGGATGCGAACGGCTACCAGAAGACCGAAGAAGAAGAGCTCATCACGACGGGCAAGCCGCCGTCACCGACCGAGCCTTACAAGGCCAAGAAGTGCTGGAGTCGTTCCTTCACTTTGCCCCTCGATGCCGGCGGGCAGCGCATGCTCACAACACTCCTGTGCGAGGACGACACGAACTGGTACCCAGGTATTCGCATCATTCAGTGAGTTGGTCGGCGACCGCTAAAGGTGCCGAAATTCGATCGGCGGATATCTCTCGTAATTCCAGCGCTTCGAGGACGCGCCACCGCCACCCCTACCGTCAGGTGTCCACGGGGGTGTCCATAACCCTCGGACTCCTCGTAACCCTCGATATCCTCGTAAACGGGAAAGGGCAACGAATTAGGAAAAGCTTGATTCGACGCCCTTTCCGTTTAGCACTTAATTCCCCTGGGGGAAACCCCGTCCGAGTTCGAGTCTCGGCTCCGGCACCAATTCACACTATCCGACTTTGCTTCAGCCGCCGGGTTCGGTGGGCTAGTGGCGTTGAGTTCCAGTTCTGGGTGAAATTAGTCCTAGGCATTTCCTCCTCCTCAGAGGCCCAGCGATTGGGAGCAGCGCAAGTACACCTTAGCTACGCCGCCAAACTGTCTAAGGTTTGGGGTCCACCTCTGTCCACCTCTAATCGTCCATTCCCGACCACTCCTGAATCATAAAAAGGGCACCGGAAGGATCTGCCAGTAAAGCGATCTGGTCAGGGTAATCGGGGTTATCAGGCTCGATTAAAACCTTGCCCCCCAGTTGTTTTGCCATGGTTGATACTGCCTTGACATCATTAACCTTGATAACCGGAACCCATCTTTGCTCCAAAGCATTATTATAAAGTTCGCGAATTCCAGCACGCCACTTATCATCTGCTTGCAGTACCCAATAAGAGTCCAGCTCTTCAACTATCGAATATCCAGCAAGTTGCTTATAAAAATCAGCTGAATCACTCGGGTTGTTGGTCCAAAGTTCATGCCAGAGCCATGAACCTTCTGCAATCGGGCCATCTTTGGGATCCCCCATTTTGGTATGGATCAGAGAGAGTTGCGCGCCATGAGAGTCACTCACCAGGGCAACACGACCCCGATCCCCTATGTTCTCTGGGCCTTTATGTATAATGCCGCCATTGGCTAAAACTACAGCTGTGGCTTGGTCAACATCTGCAACAGACAAGAATGATATCCAGCGTGCAGCGTGGCGCTCAGAGGACTTCGGTTGAATATCTAGTATCCCACCAATATTTTTATCATTGAGTCTAACAATGGTGTACCGACCCCGTTGTTCAAAAGTCCAATTAAGTAACTGTCCATAGAAAGCCTTGGTCGTAGCAACATCACTGGTCACAAGATCGTGCCAGACGAACTTACCCGGATGATGTGTCTGGGTGTTTTCTTCTAGAATGGGATCAGGGCGTTGTATAAGGGAGCAACCGGCCTGAAGCATGATTACGACACCACAGAATCCAGCAAAAATGGCCAATCGCAAAAGGGACATTTTCCTGTTATCAGTTTTAAGCATATATTTATCTCACTTAGTAGAATTAGAAGACATTTGTTTAAAAGGACCTCTGTCTATTTGCAGAAGACCAATTTTATGTTTAGGGTTATCTTCTTAGCGCCTCTTTGGTGCTCGTCGTGACGGTCTTCCCATGGGTTGTTTTGTCTTTCCAGCATTTGATTTTACATTATTCTTTGATTTGCTTGATGCCGGTTTTGAGGTTGCTTTTTTCGAAGGGGCAGAAGCCTTGTTATCTTTAACCTTGCTTGTTGCCCCAGTTCTTTCAGAGGCTGGTTTCCAGTCTTGCTGAACCTGCCTACCGGTTGGTTTTTTGACGTCATTGGCCGTTGGCTTTTTAACATCAGTAACTTTGGTATTAGTGGCCTTAGGTTTCTCCCTGTTCTGATTTAGCTCCTGCCGGTTTTTTACCCCGTCATTTCTTTTACTAAATGATTTGTCTGGGTTTTTGGCTCCAAAATCATTCCTGCGTGATTCTTTTTGTAGATCTATGGAGGTTTTGCTTTTTCTAACGCTTGTATGACTATATGAATTATTTACATTGATATTGACTTCTACATTTCTTCGATATCTGTTGCGAGAATAGGGGTGCCAAGGATGGTAGTAAGGTGGATAATATCCCCAATAAAACGGTGAGTGCCACGGGTGATAAAGGGGGCCCCAAAAAAACATAAAAACTACCGGGGGATGGACATAGACGGGCTCAACTATATAGCCAGGTCCATACATATAGACATCCCCAACCACCTGTACTTGAGTTTCATCTTTACCAATTTTTTCAACATCAATCGTAGCTACGTCCTGATACTGATCTTTTGCAATAACTGCCTGAATAGTGACCAGATGTGTATCACCCTTCGATGTTTCCATCACCCTTAAATAATCAACTTCTCCATCTTCATTCAGGTCTAAATTTGAAATCTGGGTTTCAGGATCGTTAAGTTTCTTCTCAAATTCTTCCAGATCTTTTGCCTCACCAAATACCGATGCCACAGCTTCCAGATCCAGGTTGTCACTGATATCAGTATCTGTCGCTTCTACAGTCGTTACATCTTCCGCGTACAGGTTGCCGCTAACGACAAACAGCACAATTAACAGACTTCCAAATATTCTTCTCATTATTGTTCCCTTTTCTTATATCTGTTTATTCACTTTGTTCCACTAACTTGTCGGCGCCGCATCAGCCCACTCCAAGCGATGGGAGCGGAAGCGACTGCTTGCTGCATGATACGCCAGAACCGTTTACCGATCCATCGACATGTCCGTCGATTGAAGCGGAAGACATATTCGTCCAAGTAGCGTTGTAAATGCTGCTGGTCAAAACGTCCCTGAAACGTGCCAAGGATAACCCGCTTAAACAGCAGGTTAGAACGAGGTCACTCGCACTGAAGGTGTGGGCCCTTTCCCATTGTACTTTGAAGGAACTAGGTCCTCTCGTCACCCCTGATACGTTGTGCCGTTGGTTTCGAAAGTATGCTGGTGCAAAGTACGACAGCAGTGGACAACGCCGACCGGGTCGCCCACCGAAACCACAATACATCCGAAACCTTGTGGCCCGGCTTGCCAAAGAGAACACCAGTTGGGGATACACCAAACTCCGGAATGTCGTGTTCACCCTGGACCACGTTTCTGAAAGCCCATTGGGGCACCATCGCGGCCATGGACTTCTTTAAGGTGGAAGTGATGACGTTGATCGACTAAATCCGGTCCTGCCACTTTGGGAGATTCGCCGGAAACGATTTCCGGCGAGTCTCCTGATTTCGATGCCGGCAATGCGAATTGCCGGCATTCTGGTGGTCGCGAAGGGGAGCTACTCAGGGACTCCGCTCATCACAATGTCCACACGCCGGTTCTTGGAGCGCCCTTCAGGAGTATCGTTCGGCGCGACGGGTTCACTCGATCCCTTCCCTGTGGCTGCCATGCGGGAATCAGGAAATCCCATTTCACGAAGGAAGGTCTTCACTGCATCGGCGCGTTCCTGTGAGAGCGTGAGGTTGATCTCGTCGCTTCCGGTGGAATCCGTGTGTCCCTCTATCGCCAGAGATACTTCGGGGAAGATGAGGAGCATTCCGGACAGTTTGGACAGTACGTACTTCGCATCCGTCGTCAGCGAGGCCGTGCCCGATGGGAAAGCCCCTCCGGCGAGGGATACAACGTATCCGCGATCGGTCTTGTTCCCGCTGCCCATCTGGCCGAGAACGCCGGAGATCTGATTCTCGAGCCCCTTGTTTTGCCTGGAGAGTTGCACCTTGGCAGCCTCCATCTGCTCAGCATCCTGCGCTGCCTGCCGGCGAACACTGGCCAGCTCGGCCTCGGTCTCGCGCAGCTGGGCGATGGTCCCCGAGAGGTCTCCCTCGAGGTCCGACGCTCGGGAACTCAACGCCTCACGCTCAGCCTGGGTCTTGGCCATCTGGGTCGCCTCGGCCTCGGCCTGACGCTGGCCGAACGTCTTCACAAGCGCCTGCGAGGCGAGTACCACGGTGCGTTGAGAGGCATCCAGCTGCTTCTGTCCACCCTTATCCCTTGCCTCGGCGATTGCCGTCATGGCTCCGTCGTACGCCTTCGGATCATAATTCTTGGCTTCGAATCGATCCATCAGCTCGACCGCCTTCTCGGCCTGAATCAAGGCAAGCGACTTGTCTCCCTTTTTGTAGTTCATTCCGGCTATCGAGTCATGCTCCACGGTGATATGACCTTCGCGTGCGGACAAGCCATTGAAGCTGAAAGCCTTCACCTGGACCTTCTTGGACGCCGGTGTCCCCGAGGTGAACACCACAACCTCCCCGGGAGTCTGGACCGTCACCATCGGCTCGGCAGTGACGATGAGTGCAAAGTCACGCATGGGGGTCAAGTAAGTCTCGTTCCCCTTGTCCTCAACGTTCGCAATGCCGCCTAGATTCTGCGCCTTGCCATCCGGTCCGACCGCCCAGACCACGTAGCTGACGATATCGCCCCCGAACAGCACCGCGGGTGGCATCTTCTTGTACTCGATCACGATCGTCGACTGGCCGGCCTCGTTCTTCACCTTGGCCTCGAGCTCGGCTGCCGGTGCCCGAGGCGTACCCGAGATCGGTACATCCACGGATGTTTTGGCCGGATACAGAACCGAGGAAAGTTGTATCTCTGCCGCGGATACGGTTCCACCAACGAGCAGAACCAAAATAAAAAGCACCACAAATGTTCGAGACATCTTCTACCCCCAGATCATGACAGTTGATTGATTTTGCCCCACCAGCGAGCATGCATTTCCAGGTTCTGCCTGGTGATAATATCTAGGGAATCATACCACATCTCGATGCCGTTTGGTCAAAATACTCAGCCGACCTGCATTTCGACTCGGCGAATGACTCGCAAATTAATCTACGAAGCGGCGCGATGGTAGAAGCGCAGCATCCCGCCGAGCCGTTGGGTGCATTTGATCGCTCCCGATGATAGTGGGCGGCGTACTCGCTAGTGGCCTTTCGTAATGACCGTTCGCCGAAGAAGATCATCCGGTTGAGACACTCATCCTTGATCGACCTGACGAATCGCTCGGCGTAGGCATTCAGGTTGGGTGAACGGTATGGCAAGCGCACGACTTCGACACCGGCATCCTTCAAGAGATTCCTGAACGTCTTGGAGAATTTGGAATCCCGGTCAAGGATGAGGAGTCGGTTCTCAGCAAGAAATCCGTCTAGCGGATCGGTCAGGTTCCGGCCGATCTGCATCATCCAAGGCTCACCAGGACTGGGCGTGATTCCGGTGATCTCGATCTTGCGCGTTGCCAGCTCAATCACGAAGAATACATAGATGGTAACCAAGTCACGTGGCGACCGTTGTGCGACCAACACGGTGGCCGACATTCTGCAAAGCGCCTTGGATGCGCGTGTAACCCCATCGTGGGTTCTCTCGCGCCATT
>DAOUUR010000034.1 GCA_030668045.1 bacterium | reverse complement strand
GTGCCGTGAGCAATCTCTAACGCTCTTTGCTTTAGGCAACTACACTGCACCCCTGCGGGACCTAATCATCCAGTTCAAGTTCAAGGGGATCAGGTCGATTGCAGCGATGTTTGCCGAAGAGTTGGTTACCCAGTTTGGCAGCCGTATTACCGAGCTTGATGCAGCCTTGCTGGTGCCGATTCCCTTGCATCCTGAACGCGAACATTCCCGTGGCTACAACCAGGCGCAGGTATTGGCACAGCGTCTGGCGCCGCTTCTCAATATTGATGTAGCCGACGATATCTTGTTGCGGTCGGTCAAAGGTCGCCCTCAGGCTGATCAGAAGTTTGAGAAGAGGGCAGAGAATATCCAGGGTGTTTTCCACGTACCGCGATCTACAGAGACGGCTGAGCGGATCATCCTTGTTGATGATGTGGTGACTACCGGCTCGACAATGATGGAGGCCCGCAGAGTTCTCGATGGTGCGGGTTATCGAACGGTGGCGGCAATCTCAGTCGCTCATGGATTGTAACTATGAAACTACCGCTTGATCTCCATATCGAAGATTATCTACAGTACCTCAAACTGGAGCGAGGGCTCTCGGTCAATTCGCTATCATCGTACCGTCGCGATCTGAACGAATTCGCAAAGAGTTTGGGGAAGATTGATCTGAAGCGGATCGGTCTGAAAGAGGCAGGCCACTACCTTAAGCATCTTCAAAGTCTCGGAAGAAAACCGAGTACCATAGCCCGCAAGATTTCCAGCCTTAAACAGTTCTTTCAATATCTCAACGGGAAGGCGGTTGTTGCAGCCAATCCGTTCGGGACACTTCGGGCGCCCAGAATATCGCGCTATCATCCTCACTATCTGTCGCCGGGGGAAGTGGCGACTATCATTGATGCGGTTGAGATCGACACGCAACTGGGGCGGAGGGATCGGGCGATTCTGGAACTTCTTTACGGTTGTGGTCTGCGGATTTCTGAATTAATCGACCTGATGCTATCGTCGATTGAGTTTGAAGCCGGATTTGTACGTGTCACTGGCAAAGGCGAGAAACAACGTCTGGTGCCGCTGGGAGGGTTTGCCCGGCGCGCTCTGGATGATTATCTGGCCAAAAAACCGGACCCAGTGTCGGGCACAACCGGAGACTTTCTCTTCTGCGGGCGATCCGGCGGTCGGTTCTCACGAACCGGGTTGTGGAAAATTGTCAAGAAGCGGGTCGGGAAGGCCGGAATCAACAAACCGGTGACACCCCACACTTTTAGGCATTCCTTTGCCACCCATATGCTTGAAGGTGGAGCCGATTTGCGCGTGGTGCAAGAAATGCTCGGTCATGCCGATATATCTACAACGCAGATATATACGACAATTGATCGGGATTACATTGTTGCAGAGCACAAAAAGTACCATCCTCGAGAACTGGCAGGGCCCGGTAAGTCTGGCTGAGCCGGTTGGCAACACCTATCATTTTGCTGTCAAGCAAAATGGTGTCAATCTCGATTTCCACCTGCGTCAATTTTTCCGGGATCGTCAGGCATCATTTCATCTGTTCGATACTTTTGACGAGCTACAGACTATCTGCCAGCGGTGGCCGGTTGACTTGATACTGATCGGCGGTCGTCACGATTTGCTCAGTGAGATTGAGATGGTCCAGGCCATAAAGCAGAACGTTTTCCTCTCCATCATACCGACCATTCTCTATCATCCTGATCCACCCGACAGTCTTGCTATTGCAGCATACGAAAACGGAGCCGAAGATTTGATCCACGGAACCTGGATCAATCAACTGGAGAAAGTTCGCATCCAGCAGGTGATCGAACGTTCTCGCCGAGACCTTGCCGTCAACTCGACCACGCGTCTGCCAGGCGCGTCGATTATCGAGCACGAAATTGCGCATCAGATTGAACTGGGAACAGAATTTGCCGTTTGCTACGCCGACCTCGACAATTTTAAAGCGTACAACGATTACTACGGGTATGTCTACGGCGACCGCATTATTAAACTGACCGCTAGGATTATCAAGGATATTGTCTTTGATCTCTGCCCAGGTGGTTTTGTTGGACATATTGCCGGCGATGATTTCCTCTACATTGTGTCGATTGATCTTATCAATAAGGTATGTTCCGCCATTATCAAGACGTTCGACAGTATTATTCCGTGGCGTTACGAAGAAGAAGATCGCGAACGAGGGTACATCACAGCAACCGACAGGCGGGGGAGAGTCGAACAGTTTCCGTTGCTGACAATCTCAATTGCGGTTATTCCCAATTCCAACGGCAAGTTTGAGCATATCGGTGAGCTTTCCAAGATGCTTGCCGACCTGAAAAAAGCCACCAAGAAAATCCCCGGCTCAAACTATCTCGTGGAACGCCGCAAGAAGTACTAGCAACTTTCCTATTTCAATCGATTTCTGAGATTCACCGCCGGGGCGTAGTTCGACTGGTAACGAAAGCAAAGGTCCAGATACTTTAAGACAGTATCGCGAGGTTGTCCGAGTTGGTGGCTGGCTGCTGCGATTGCGTAGCTGGCCTGATAGGTCGATGAATCAGCGGCGAGAGCCCGGTGCATCTTTTCGATACCGTCGGCCGGTCGATTGCGCAACATGAACGAGAATCCCCAATTGAACCAGTTACCCGCCGTTGGTTCGCCAAGCAACTGCCCGGCTGCGAACATGGAATCAGCGGTTTGGTACTCTCCTTGGCGGGCAAGGAACGCGGAGTATCGCAGCAGAAGATCACCGCGCGAGTCATCCAGCGAGATCGCCTGCCGATACGAATGAGCGGCCCCGTCCGGTCTCTGGCTCTGTTCAAATGCGTCAGCCATGCCAAGGTGGGTGGCGATCATGTCACCGGTTGCGGTGGTGGCTGTGTCGTAGCGCTGCAACGCCATTTGGTAGAGCACCAACGCAGAGTCCAGCAGGTTATTGCCGACAGCGAGAACCGCATAGTTGTGATAGGTGGCCGGATAATCTGGCTGCGCATCGATAGCTCGCAGATAATTGTTCTCGGCTTCGACAGTCTTGCCGAGACGATATTGCACAAAGGCAAGATTGTTGAGAATCGGTGCTGAATACGGAAAAGAGGAAACGGCCAGTTCGTACTCGCGTTCAGCTCCGGCCAGATCGCCCAGTTGTTCGTTTGCGATACCCTGGTTGAAGTGAATCTGGAAACTTTCTCCCAGATAGCCTGAGTCGTAGTATCGACCGTTGAGAACAACAAGAGAGATTACAAGCAATGCAATAGGTGCAATCAGGAGCAGACATTTTCTTTGGGCGACAATATCGCGGAGTTTCACGATTCCGGCCGCTGCCAGAATCATCAGGAATGGTAACAACGACAACCGATGCCGCGCTGTTACCAGGAAGAGTACAATCGATGGCGTATAGGCGATGAGAAAGATATAGAGCGGCGCCAGTTTGATCCAGTTGCGTCGATAGAGATACGCTCCGAGTAGAAATAATGGTAGCAGCAATCCGAACGGGAAGTAGATCAATTTGTACCAGACGAGAGCCGAGAAGAGCGCTGACTTGGTACGCTGATAGTAGATGTCGACGTTGTCGCTGTTCTCGAAACCATTGACAAGGTAGACGCATTTTTTCCAGACCAATTCGAGAAAGTGCGAAGGGTTCGCGGCTATGAAGTCCACCGCTCGCGAAGTCCAGAACGCGGAGAGCTCAGCATCGGTCATTGATCGGCCTGTTTCTTGTTCGGCTGCCGCTTTTGTCTGTACGCCGAATTGTCGCCAGCTTACTGACTCGTCGAGATCAACTTCAGGCATAAGCATTGTCAATCCGTCAGCGTTAGGATTGTTGCCCAGATAAAGGTTGATGCCGCCCTGCGAAGAGATCAGAACAAAATCTCCGGTGACGATCAGATTCCGAATAGTGACCGGAGCCACTACCGCCAGTGCGCCGCAAAGCATGATGACCGGCATGATGAGACGTCGCCCGAGTGCTGTGCCACGGTCGCTGCGAATCAGTTTCCACAAGATCAAGAATGGAATCACCAGCAGGACATTGGGACGCGCAATTGCCGCCAGTCCGAAAATCGCGCCGGTAAGAAGCCACGTTACGGTTACTTTCGAGTCGAAATAGACTACAAAGCGATACATCCCCCAGACAACGAAAAAGAGAAACAGTACTGGGATAAGGAACATCGTTTCATAGAAGATCAGCGTGCCGTAAACTGCATAGATAAGCCCGGCGACAATGGCGACTGTGCGGCTGAAGAGATGATTGGCCAGGCGGTAGGTGAAGAAAATTGTCCCGACACACAGCAGCGTTTGCAGCAGTTTAGACCAGAAGATCGAGCTACCGGTGACAGCAGCCAGAAAAGCCAAAAAGTATGGATAGAGTGGTGCCCGAAACCAGGACTGTTCCCCCCAGAATGAACTCTGCATAATCTCGTGAGCCCATTCCCAGTGCCATTTTTCATCAATCATCGGCACCGCAAACTGAGGCCACTGACTCAATTCAATGAGATAAACCAGTCGTAGTAGAACGGCGATGCCACCGATTATCAGCGGCCATTTGTTTTCCAAGATGAACTTCTTCACCGGCTTACGGCCCTACTGAGTACGATCAATATCAAGCGTGGTCAGCCGTTTCCCGCGTTTGACCAGCCAGAGTGAACGCGCTCCCACCAATCGGTCAGGGTCGAATCGGAGTGTACGGTGTTCCTCCAGCAGAATTGTCCTGGCTATCAGATCGACTACAAGTGCGCGGTCGCCCAGATTAATCCCCAGGAGACTGCTTTCGTATCCCAGCCACCGGGCATAGAGGGCGGTGCCGTAGTCAACACGATCAAGCGTTTCCCCCAGCAGTCCGTACAGCCATGGAGATATGTTCTCCCCTGTCGTCAAGTCGATAACTTCTATCAGATCGCCTTTATCAAGTCTACCGGCATTGAGCATGTTGAATCGACCATCGGGTGACACATTAACTTCACCATACACACCTGTGCTTTCTGCCGCGAAGTCCGGGCCCTTGATCCTGACAATCTCCATGTCGTCACCGTTGAGATAGATGTAACCGTTGGCCGCCCAATAAACGCCTCGACTGACGCGATTTGTGTCGGGAAAATTGATCAGCCAGTTTAGGCTGTCGCAATCACGATCATAGATGCCAAATCGTAACGGTACAAATTGTTTCTGGTCTGTGATCTGCTTGCCGGTAATGAAGGCCAACTGGCGCCCGTTGGGGTTAAATGAGAACTCCACTATTGGTATGTCGAGTTGTTTGAGTTTGACGGCAGCTTTGTTTACAAACTCCAGAATGGGGACGATTCTTTGGAATCGGCTGGCGCCGGAGTCGGAGGGGGATGTGTAGTCAAATGATAGCACCGCAAAGTCGCCGGATTGCTCGGAGACCTTTATTTCTGTCACTTTGTCTCCGGCGGTTACAAAAAAAGCGTTTCGGTCGGACGAAGGCAACAGCTGTCTGTAAACTGTCCGCCCGCTACTGGAATAGACAGTCGCAGCGGATAGCAAGCTCGGGCATAGCCATAGTATCACGCACGCCAGAGTTGTTGGCAACCAAATTCTGGCGGAGCACCTCGGATGTTTGTCTGCCCAGGAAGAGATTGTTACGACCTCTTCTTGAATCCGTGATAGGTGAGGTGCCCGAGGTAGAGAGCCAACGATGCAAACGCCACCACCGAGACCAACGGTCCCCAGCTACCGGTAAGAGAACCAAGCATTCCTGCATGTTGGTCATAGAAGCCAGTTACCGGTTCACCGTATGTTGACCAGGCTCCAATCAGGAATGCGACTGTCACACCCAAAATTGCACCACCGGCGACCAGCCCCGAAGAGAACAAGACGCCGCGTTCGTGACGAGCCTTGTATCCCTTGTCGCTGGACATCTTGCGAATCACTGCCGCTACAAGTCCACCGGCCATGATCGGCGAGGATAACGACAACGGCAGGTACAGACCGATAGCAACCGGTAACGACTGAATGCCGAGCAGTTCAATCGCCAGCGCAATCATGCCGCCGACAATGATCGGTGCCCACGGCAGGTTGGAGTTCATGATTCCCTGAACTACTGTGGCCATCACATTAGCCTGTGGTGCCAACAGCGGTTCGCGAGCAGTGGCACCTTCGACAAATCCGAAAGCATCATTGAGGTAGTAAATCGTAAATCCCATTGCCAGGGCCGGAAAGAGAAGGCCAATAAATTCTGTCCATTGTTGTTTATACGGCGTAGCACCCAGCAAGTATCCCGTTTTTAGGTCCTGGGCGATGTCGCCCGACATGCACACTGCGATGCAGACAATAGTCCCGACCGACATAGCGGTCACCATTCCGGTTGTGCCTGAAATCCCGAAATACGCCAAGATGAGACAGGTCACCAGCAGGGTAGCGATTGTCATCCCTGAAACGGGGGAGGAGGATGAGCCGACAATACCCACAATCCTTGCGGCCACTACTACGAAGAAGAATCCAAACATCACTGCCAGTGCTGCGCCAAGGAAGTGCAACTCAGTGCCGGGGAGTAACCAGATAGCAATAATAACTCCAATGACCCCAAGCATGACCCATTTCATCGGCAAGTCGTGATCGGTACGGACAACTGCTTCCTCGGAAGTCTTGCTGAATATCTGGCCGAACCCTTTTCGAAACGATGAAACAATTACCGGAATCGATTTTATCAGCGAGACAAATCCGCCAACAGCTACGGCTCCCACACCAAGATATTTTATATAGGAATTGCGAAGTTGACCGGGGTCCATATCGGCGAGCGGTATTGTGCCCGGTGCGATGATCTGGCCGGGGATCTGCTCACCAATGAAGGCCAGCAAGGGACCAATTCCGAGATACCCGAGTACCGCGCCACCCATCATCAGGGCCGCAATGCGGGGACCGATAATATAGCCAACGCCCAGCAGCGTCGGGGTAGCATCAATGCCAACGGTACCGCCTTTCAGCAGTCCCTTGAAATTGTAATTGACCGACATCGCCCAGCCGCGGCAGGCTTCTCCCAAAGCGGTGTAGAGTGCACCCAGTCCGATTCCCCAAAATACAGTCTTTGCTTTCTCGCCGCCTTCATCACCGGCTACGATTATTTCCGCGCAGGCGGTACCTTCAGGGAAAGTCAGCTTACCATGTTCACGCTCGACCAGATACTTGCGAAGGGGGATCATCAGAAGTATCCCCAGCGAGCCGCCCAACATCGCCAGCCAGAAAATTTGCACCTTGGAGACTTCGTGGAAATATCCCGCCGCCGCCAATTCCTGATTGGCCGACCAGATGAAGAATGCCGGAATTGTGAAGGTGATACCAGCCGCCAGCGACTCACCGGCAGACCCAACTGTTTGCACGATATTGTTCTCCAGAACCGTAACGCGCTTGAACAGTAGCCGCAGCACCGCCATCGATATGACTGCTGCGGGTATTGATGCTGACACCGTCATGCCAAATTTCAGGGCCATGTAGGCATTGGCCACGCCAAAAATCACCGATATTAAGGAACCGAGGATCAACGCTTTGATCGTTACTTCAGCCACCGGTGAGCCGGCGGCAACAAATGGCTTAAACTGCTCTGAGTTCTGGTTGGAACTGTGCAAGGGACCTCCTGATCCGTGGTGAATATTCAACTATCGTTTTATATGTGGGGTGATCTGGAGAATTGTCAAGATATTAGTTGCCCGGTCTTCAGTTCGGTCGCATGCGATATTGATATCGGCAGCATTATATTTGTAAGAAAAGCGCAGTTGCTGCATCTAAATATATAAGAACATTTGAGTCAAATCAGAGTCCGCGACCGGATTGGAGAAAAACCGGATTTCGGGAACAAAATTTGCTTTACTTTGCTATATAGAATAGCAAGACGAGCCGGAAAAACTGGCCAACGAGAGGTTTTGGCAAATTGGTGAATATGGCTA
Organism: bacterium; assembly: GCA_030668045.1. Taxonomy (GTDB): domain Bacteria; phylum Zixibacteria; class MSB-5A5; order GN15; family FEB-12; genus DAOUUR01. The sequence goes on along the minus strand of DAOUUR010000034.1, from coordinate 3,305 downwards.
TCTCAATGGAAATCAGGCGAATATGAATAAAACGCTTGACAATTATGGCCTGAGGTCCTATAATATATACGGGTTATCGTAGGAAATAGCGGTAACTGTTAATATGAAAATTCTTTCGTAAACGATTCGTATTTGCGGATAAATCAGGACAAGTGCAGTCATATGGATGTGTTGTTTCTGCGGTTGTTCCTGCAACACAAGTAAGCCTTTAGGAGGTGAACCTTGATTAAACGCCTTATCACGTCAACGGTCATCCTGGCCATTCTGGTTGGACCCTCGATGGTGTTCGCTAAGCTGAATCATCAGCTTGATGCTGCGGACATCACGCGAGTTGACAACTTGGTGACTGTTCCTCTAGTGGTCTCCAATGAGGACAACCTGGTGGCAATGGATATTCCGCTCGGCTTCTCGGAGGGTGTGACTCTCAAGGAGGTCATTTTTGAAGACACTCGGGTATCCTACTTTGATCTGAAAGTAGCGATCATTGACAACACGAAGAGAAATGTTGTCATCGGTCTGCTGCCTCAGATTTCGTCCAATAACAAGCCGGATCTTCCGGCTGGCACGGGCACGGTAGCTCACTTGGTGTTTGAGATTACTGATCCTTCAGTCACAGAGATCGCGCTGGAAGCAATTGAGTTGGAGAAACCTGATCATTCTCTTCTATTCGTGTATCACGAGTATGATGGAATTGGTGCTCCCTCTATTGTGGAGGTGAATCCGGAATTTAGCAGAACTACTCTGTCTTTGAACGGTGCAGCTAATGGCTCGTTACCGACGACCTTTGCTCTTGATCAGAACTACCCTAATCCGTTTAACCCTGCGACCAACATCTCCTTTGATGTCCCGGTCACAGCAGAGGTTAATCTGACTATTTACAATGTCCTCGGCCAGGAAGTTGTTACTCTGGTTGATCGGTTGTTGGAGGCCGGTACGCATACGGTTGAATGGGATGCCACAGCTTATTCCAGTGGTGTCTATTTCTATCGTGTTTCGGCGGAGAAGTTCACTGAGACAAAGAAGATGATGCTGTTGAAATAGGGAGAGACTTCTGAGGTTGAAGTTAAAGTCTTAATAAGTCTGCCAAGATTTGGCCCTTCCCTTGGTCAGGGGAGGGCTTTTTTTTGCGCCGAATTAGATTCTGCGCCGGTCTCGCCACATATTATGCGACATACAGCCGCGCTCAGCACTTTCCGGTAGCGACGCTAATACGTATCTCGTTGTGCCGCAACGGTGGCACCATCGTTTCCCAGTTCTGGCATGAGTTTTGTTACAATCATAGTTGCCGGGGATTATGGCGATGAAAGAACGGCGGGCATTATGTCTGTCGAAACAAAGCAGTCCTGGCGGTTAGCTGCTTTAGTAAGTTCCCCGGCTGGTGAGGAAAAAGAGGCCCCGACTTTTTGGTCGGGGCCTTCTTGTATCATTCCGGTCCGTATCTGGATTCGCCGCCGGTGTGTGGGCCGCCAATCCGTAAACTGTCGAGCATCTTTGATCCGGCCGGGGCTATCTCAAGCGACATCTCATCCTGACATCCCACCCGTACAGCGACCTCGACACGGGGTTTTTTCCGCGCTGCGCAATAGCGCGCTGTGATGGCGGCAGCGGTCTGAAGATTCTCATCGGTGGCATCCCCAACCAGAAGCGTGACCGGCGAGCCAACATCAACCGCTTCAATTTGGATATGTTCAGGTTCTTTGTAGGCGAGGATCATCTTGTTGTCGCGTTCATCCCGCCCCGAAATGACCTTGGTCTTTGGGTCGAGCCGAAACTGACGCCCGGCCCGCAGCAGATTCAGATCATTGAACGTAACCCTCCCGGCGTGTTCCAGTAGATCGCGAAGACGGTAGGAGTAGCCTTCGTCGGTGAGCAGGCAGCCGGAGGCGGGCGATGGGTAGTCTTCCAGTCCAAACTCACCGGCCAGCTCAATCTGGCGTTTGCGTCCGCGTCCGCTGATTCCCTCAAGTTGGTCACGGTCAACCATACCGCTGAGTTCGGCATCGGTTGGTTTCAGCAGTTTGGCCGATAACGGCCGCAGGAGTTTCCCTTGCAGGTTGGACTGCTTGATCACCAGATTCAGCTTGTCCTTAATCTGAGACATCGGTCGTTGCCCCATCACTTCGCCGGTGACGATAAAGTCAGCATTGGTCATCTCCATCAATTCCTTCGCCTCACGCAGCATCATGATGCGGCAGTCGGTGCACGGGTTCATGTTTTTGCCTCGTCCGAATTGCGGATTGATGACCATGTCGATAAAATTCTGGCCAAGGTGCATCAGCTTAACATTGAAGCCGAATTTCTCGGCGGTTGGATAAGGATTGGAACCACACGAAGATCGGTCGCCCAGATCACATCCAAAATGCGTCATGAACGTCAGCGCCGTTACTTCGATGTTTTGCCTTAGCATAAGAAGTATCGCCAGAGCGGAATCAAGCCCGCCGGAAAACAGTGCGATAGCGTGACCGCGTGGCCTGGATTTATGATCGTTCAGCTTGCCGGTTTCCTTTCCGTCCAACGCTTTCGGTTCTTGCGACAGGAGCCAGTATAACAAATCAACGGCGATTTGTAAGGTTGATTGTGAGGTTAGGTGTCCTCGGAATTGCACGTGCAGACACTGTATGTAAAAGCCTTGACTTGGATGTTTGCGGCCCCTAACATTCTCATAGCAAAGAGAAGGGAGACAAGTATTTTCAGGATGTTTAACAATTGGCTGAAGAGATTCGCGTTCCAGACGCAGGATATGTTTTTCTTTTCGGTTCGAATGGTAGCGGCTATGTTTGGTCGTCCCTTCTATTTTCCCGAAGTTCGCGAACAGACCTTTCTGATCGGTGTCGGTTCGCTCTACCTGATCATTCTGACCGGCATTTTCGCCGGTGAGGGATTTGCCCTGGCCTTCTCGGTCGAGTTGGCAGATTTCGGAGCCAAGAATTACCTAGGTCGCATCATGTCAATTGCCATTATCCGTGAACTCGGTCCAATCCTGACCGCCCTGATGATTGCGGCCCGCGTTGCTTCCGGCATAACTGCAGAGATCGGCGCCATGAAAGCGTCCCGGCAGATTGATGCCATGCGGGCGTTTGGGATTGATCCTATTCGCAAGATCGCCGTCCCGCGACTTATCGCACTTATCCTGATGGTTCCGGCCCTGACAATTCTCTGCGACGCCATTGCTCTGCTGGGTGGCTATTTTGTGGCCGTCTTTATCGCACACGTCAGCTCAACGATGTACTGGTCGGCGGTACGTGACCGTCTGATTTTTGGTAACATCTTTATCGGACTCTTCAAGCCGGTTGTGTATTCCTTCC
>DAOUUR010000283.1 GCA_030668045.1 bacterium | reverse complement strand
TATGGACCAGTTTGGATCCGGTTTTCTTTGCGGCTTCAGCCACGTTAGCCACCATATCCCGGTTCATACGAAATGCACGCTCAGGGTTACTTTCAAGTTCATCGATCGACGTATTCGCCGCGCAGTGAACAACCCAATCCGGTTGAAAACGATCGAACAACTCCTTCGCTCTGCCTGGCTGACTCAGATCCGCCGACTCTGATTGGACTCCCTTCAGTTCGATGGAATGCCGATGGTAGACCGCGATCACCTCATGTTCCTCATGCGCAGCCAGGACGAGATTGGCTCCAAGTAAACCGCTCGCGCCTGTGATCAATAGACGGGGCATTTTCTTCTTAGTTACTCCGATGTCGGCTTCTCAAAAGGTTCAACGAGCTCGCGGATTTTACTCTCGTCGAGCCATTGATCGTTGCCGTCGCTTGTATACCGGTACCCCTCGGGCAGTTGTTTCCCGCGATCCCGCCAGCCGCGACCAAACCATAACGCTGCCGGTGGTTCGACAACGTACATATCCTCCAATTCAAGAGTATGTCGTGCTTCATCTTCTGAAACTAATACTTCGTGCAGTTTCTCCCCGGGACGGATACCTATCACTTCTATCTCAGTGTCTGGGGCGATGGCATTGGCTAGATCAACAACCCGCATCGAAGGGATTTTTGGTACAAATACTTCCCCACCCTCCATTTGCTCGATGCAGCGGATGGTGAAACGTACCCCCTCCTCCAAGGAGAGCCAGAAGCGCGTCATTCGTTCATCTGTGATCGTGATCTTCCCCTTCGATCGCTGGTTTACAAAGACCGGGACGACGCTGCCCCGGCTGCCAACGACGTTGCCATAACGCACGCATGAAAATCTCGTCCCTGTTCCCCCAGCATACGCGTTCGATTGGACGAAAAGTTTCTCCGCCGCCAGCTTCGTCGCCCCATACAAATTGATGGGGTTTACCGCCTTGTCGGTGCTCAGCGCCATCACTTTCTCAACCCCGGTATCAAGCGCAGCTTCGACGACGTTTCGCCCTCCAATGATGTTGGTCATGATGGCTTCAATGGGGTTGTATTCGCAAGCTGGCACCTGCTTCAACGCAGCGGCATGGACGACGATATCTACACCCTGCATCGCCCGTCGCAAACGCATCAAATCCCGCACATCGCCGATGAAGTACCTTATGTTCGGATTATCAAAACCTGCAGTCTTCATCTCATACTGCTTGAGTTCATCCCGGCTGAACACAATCAGCTTCGCCGGTTTGTAATCATCGAGCAGAACCCTGGTGAATTTCCGGCCAAAGGAGCCCGTACCGCCGGTGATTAATACAACTTTCTCATTCCAGTTCATGCGTTTCACCTCGATTACCTGTCCTCGACTTCCACTTGTTTCTTAAACAAGATCATGGGATATTGACCTATCCGCCCGAGTAGACGCGGAGCTCTCTCCTCCGTCCAAAAAAGTACACGGAGCCACCACTTACCAAGAAATAGCCTGTGGATGAATGCCCGAAGAAAGGCAGTGCTTACGCTCCTCCAGACGACCACTTGTAGACCCTGGATGTCTTCCAATTCTCGACATACCCAATCGTAATCATGTTTATACGTAAAAGTTCCCGTAGGTTGTACCATCCGGGCTGTCTCGGCAGACTCATCTGCACTCGCCGGTTGCGAATATTCATCCTCTTTTTGCCTCAGACGTTGGTATAGTCTCAACAGGCTAAAAGCAAATTGGATAGGGAGCCGGGTCACTCGAACCAGGAGTGCATGATCGCCCCAACTGTAAATAACGACTGCTCGATTGCCAGCGCTGAGTACACGGTACAGTTCCTCGAAAGCCTGGCGTTGCTCCTCTGCCGGCAGGTGATGAACCGTATGCAGAGAGACCACCCCATCAAAGGCATAGCGCTTAAAGGGTAAATTAGCCACATCGCCCACGACAAACAGTCCATGGCTTCCGATCCGATTTCTTGCTTCCTTTAAAGCCAAAATGGAAATATCCAGGCAGACACGGTACCGGAAGCCGGAGGAATACTCCAAATATTCCGGGTATTGGATCGGACCCGAGCCAGCATCGAGGAGGTACTCACCCTCCTGATTTAAATGCTGTGTAACGCGCAGATGGCAGCGGTGGATATACTCCCGTGAGACCGGGCGTAGATCTTCATAGCGAGCGTTCTGATAGATGTCATCGCCGATTTGCTTCCAACCGACTGAATCGTAGAACTCCCGTACATCCTGCTTGATGCCAGATTCAGAATTAACCAACTTCACCTCATCTTCATTCATTACCATGTTTCAACCAGTTTATCGGTTCACCTGTGAATACTTTCAGGGTCTCTAGATATGGTTTAACTCTGGCCGATTGGATAACCTCTTCCAGAGGATGCGAGGCAATATCATCCCAGAACTGCAGCAAGTGCCAGGGGAATCGAAAAGGATACTCAAAGAAGAAACGGTGAGCGTACCGCCAGGCGAGATTTACCTGGTTCTCTTCCAATCGGCGCCCAAGTGGTTCAGCAAGCCGACTTCCAATCAAGTTAAGATATTCCTCCAGGCTCAAAGGATCATCTGTGAAACCCTTGCCGCGATAATGGGTTTGACCTGCGGTGATAACCGGCACTCCATTCAAGGCCATCTCCAAACCGGTAGTTGTAGTGTAGACAAGACCCAGGTGGGCAAGTTCAATCAGGTCATAGGTGTTTATCTCAGACTCGGGCGGAACGACAATGACATGCTCCGGCATCTCAGGGAGGCTGCTATACACGATTTCGATAGATGGATGCCCCGCTCCCAAAAGCTCACCCGGATGGACGCGGACGACGAGCTGCGCATCAGATCGCTCTGCAAAATATTTAACGGTATGCTCAAGCCAATCTGACATCCCATCGGTAAAGATCTGACGGTTGAGCGCCAGACTGTCGCCAACGACGTTTGTCGCCAGCAGAACGACAGGCCGATCGGGATCTAGCCCCAAAACTTGGCGGACACCCATTGCGCCGTGGCTCTCCCCTGATTGCCATTGACGACCAAAATTCCCCCATGTTTTTCCGCCCCGGCGGGCTTGAAGGAGCGAATGAAGCTCATCTCTCTCTGCATCAGCCAGGGGAATCGACCCTCTAGCATCCCAGAGCGCTTTTGTATCCTGCCTCATCACTTCATCGTTCTGACTCAGCCACATGCGCCCACTCTGTTCTCCAAATTCATACGTTATGGATGGCACACCCAGATGACGCGCGGTTCGATAAACCGAGCCAAACTCCAAAATACTCCCATTGGGGATCACGATTGCATCGAAAGAACCCTTGTTGAGCAGTTCGAAAATCCCTGCAGCCGCAGTCCGGTTCCGACGAAGTCGTAATGTAAAAAGAGCTTCATCAGAACTACCCTCCTGCAAGTTGACATCCTCTCGTTGCAAAGTGTATTGGACATCCGTGTGGGATAGCTGCTTTAGCGATTGCTCCAAAGCTTCTGGAAGCCCTCTGAGACGCACTGCCGATAAATCCTGATACTCCAACACTGGTGCCGCTTGCGCTAAAACGCGCTGGATATACGTTCGTTGGCGGCGGACATCAAACTCGGTGACTTCATCCGTCCAGCGTCGGTACGGCAGGAATGCCAATGTTACTTCATGGCCTTGCGCCGCCAACATCAAGGCCAGCGCTGTGGCGTACTCCAACCACCAATGGAGGTACCCAAAAACCACAACTCGCTTTGGCTCAACCTTCTCTACGCTCCTTCGAACATCGGCAACAGCCGCAGTCCAGGATGGCAAATGGCCCTTGAGGCGGTTTAAGTCAAAACCGTCCGCCGGCAGACGCTCTCGCGCAAAAAGGTTCTGGTACAACTCTGCCGTCATGGGAATCTGACCGGCTAACGCTTTGACCCAAGATCGGGTTGATGGCATGGTTATCACACCACCTCGGTGATTTCCCAGTTCAGTGCCGGGCGAACAGGTCCACGGCGTGGCTCAGCCCACTGGCTGCCCGGAGCGCCCGTCGGATCGACGGTGAAGGTGAGCGCATGTTCATCGGTGAAGTAGGACCGAATCCGAAATGAACTGGCATTAACGCCGAGGACGAAAACTCCTCCGTTGAGAAGATCGCGTG
>DAOUUR010000433.1 GCA_030668045.1 bacterium | reverse complement strand
TGGCGATGTATCCATCCATACCCGCTTGAAGTCAGCGCTCGCGGTCGCCCTTCATCGCATGGGCGGTCATCGCTATGATGGGAATATGTCCTCCGGATGCCTTTTCTTTTTCTCGGATGGCAGCGGTTGCTTCGAATCCATCCATAGCCGGCATCTGCACGTCCATGAGCACTACATCGAATGACTCGCTATCGAGGGCGGCAATGGCTTGGCGGCCATTGTTGGCCACCGTAACTTTATGCCCGCGCTGTTCGAGGAGGCTCACAGCCACCTTTTGATTTACCAATCCATCCTCAGCCAGAAGGATATGCAGGTGTGTAGTGCCGGCCGGTTTGCCGGGGGCAATCGCTGCGCCTGCTTCATCGGCCGTAGCAACGCTAAGAGCCGCAACAATAGAATCCAACAACTCCGATTGTTTCACCGGCTTCATCAGGGAATAGTCGATACCCAGCTCGCGGCAGCGGGTACTATCTGCATAATTCCCCGCAGATGACAACATGATTAGTGTGGTCTGGCTCAGGCCGGGGACCCGTCTGATCTGCTCGGCCAGCTCAAAACCATCCATTTGCGGCATCATTCCATCCAGCAGCGCCAGGTGAAAAGGTTCACCGGCTTTGGCGGCTCTGTCCATCTCAACCAATGCCGATTGGCCACTATCGGTAACTGTAGGATTCATTCGCCAGTTGTTCAGCATTTCCTGAAGAATGAGCCGGTTTGTCTTGTTGTCGTCAACGACAAGCACTCGCAGGCCGTGCAAAGTCACCGGTCCGGGCGCCGGCTTGATCGGTGCGTCCTTCTGCAGGGAGAAGACCGCGATGAAATGAAACGTGCTGCCCTTTCCAACCTCGCTCTCAAGCCACATTCGTCCATCCATCATTTCAATCAAATGTGATGAAATCGCCAATCCCAGACCCGTACCACCAAACCGACGAGACATGGAACTGTCCACCTGGCGGAAGGCCTCAAAGATAACCTGCTGCTTATCCGGCGGAATGCCGGCCCCGGTGTCACTGACGCTAAAATGCAGATTTACGTCGTCACTGACCAATGATTCCAGTTTCGCACGCACGGCAATTTCACCCTCTTCGGTGAATTTGATGGCGTTGCCCGTAAGATTGACAATGACCTGGCAAAGTCGCCCCGGGTCACCAATCAGGTCGTCCGGAATCTCAGGGGGAATGTGGTACGTCAATTCCAGACCCTTCTCAGAAGCGCGTCCGGCGAGCGTTTGCAGGGTATCGCCAAGTGTATCGCGCAATTTGAAGCCTAACGATTCGAGTTCGAATTTGCCTGCCTCGATTTTGGAGAAGTCCAGGATGTCGTTTATCAGCCTAAGCAGCGTTTCTGCCGACTGATCGGCCAACTCCAGATACGTGCGCTGCTGATCGGTGGGATTTGTGCTCAGCAGTAAATCGATCATCCCAATAATGCCGTTCATCGGAGTTCGGATTTCGTGGCTCATAGTGGCCAGGAACTCGCTCTTCGCCCGGCTGGCAACCTCGGCGGCTTCCTTGGCCGCTTGCAATTGCACCTCGACGGACTTGCGATCGGTGATATCACGAGATATGCCGAAGGTACCGATGACCTCTCCTTCAGGGCTGCGCAGAGGAACTTTGCTCGTGGAAACCCATCTCGCCCGCCCGTTGGGCCAGGATTGCTCCTCCTCTTTGTTCACAACCCCTTTGCCTGTCCTCATTACCTGCTGTTCATCGGCCAGGTACTGCCTGGCGCGTTCGGGATCGAAAATATCGAGGTCGGTCTTGGCAATTACATCTGAAGGTTCTTTCAGGTTAAAATAATCCGCCAGCGCTTTGCTGATTCGAATAAAGCGGCTCTCGGTGTCCTTGAAGTAGATGTAATCCGGCGAATTGTCCATAAGCGTCGCCAGCAGGAAACGCTCGTAGGCGAGATCCTTTTCCGCCTTCTTGTGCTCCGTGACGTCCCAGAAGATCACTTGCACGCCAACAATTTTCCCGCCGGCATCGCGTACGGCGGATTTCATCACCTGGACATAGCGAGTCTCACCGTTCCTTTTATTCTCTTCAACGGTCTCGAATAATTCGCCCGTCTCAATCACTCGCCGGTCGTCCTGTTGGTACTTCTGCGCTAGCTCTTCTGGATATAAATCGAAGTCAGTCTTCCCGGTAATTTCCTCAAGCGGTTTTCCCAACAAGTCGCAAAACAACTTGTTGGCAAATGTGAATCGACCGTCGAGATCCTTGCGAAGCACGTGGACCGGCAAATTTTCCACGAGGGACAAATACAAGGCCTGGGAGTCATTGATAACCTTCTCCGCTCTCTTGCGCTCGGTTATTTCCCGCCTCAGTTTCTGGTTGGCACTGGCCAGTTCGGCGGTACGTTCCTGGACTCGTTTTTCCAGCTTCTCGTGGGCCTCCTGGAGCTCATGCTCAGCCTGTTTACGCCGGACGAGTCTCCACATCCCCTGCATCAGTAGTCTAAGCTGTCGAATGTCCGATTCATCGTAGTCACCATCTTTGTTCCCAACACCAGCGACGGCGACGATGCGTTCGCCATCAAATACGGGGACGTTCATGTGGCGGACCATCTTAACGTGGCCTTCCGGATACCCTTTTTTAAGTGGGTCATGGGCTGAATAGTCGTTGGTTATAACAGGCTTTCGCTGCCGTACCGCTTCTCCCCAAAGTCCCGTCGTCTCCACAGGATAGACGATCGGTTTGTCAATGACGGCGCACTGTTCCATGGCCGTTTTCGACCAGGAGTGCATGGTGAGACCGGTCTCGTCATCATTCATAAACG
>DAOUUR010000021.1 GCA_030668045.1 bacterium | reverse complement strand
GTACGGTCGTTCCCGTTGGGTGCAAAGAAAAAGGATGAGAAAATAGCAGACAAGAAGAAACGATCAGCACGTGTACGACCATGGCGAGACATAGTAAGAATTGTACCGTCGGTAGTGGCAGCCTCTGGGAGATTTGTTCTCGGTCTGTTGAGATCGGCGGTGATCGAGGAATTGGAAGGAAAAATCGAAGCTGGTTTTGACTCACCCGATTTAACCGGCCGCGCCTTTGGCTACTATCAGGCAGCACTGGCCACAGTGCCGGGAGTGGCTGGCCGTTTCGCATATGTACCGGACTGGAGCGGCGCTTCTTTTGGCGGCTCGTTGCGCCTGGCGATTGCTCTGCCACTGTATCAGTTGGTTTTCAGAATGATGATGTTGATTGCAAGGCTCCCCTTAAGAGAACTAATCAAACTGGCGATAGGAAAGAAGAAAGGAGGCCAGGATGGCTAACAATGTGGTCGATATCCTCAAGGGTGTCGTTGGAGAACTCAAAGAGATTGCCAAGTCGGAAACGGTGATTGGCGAGGCGGTGACGGTCGGTGACCAGACGGTGATCCCGGTAGTCAAAATCTCTGTCGGCTTTGGTGCTGGCGGTGGACAGGGCGAGGACGAAAAAAGCGGCACCGGATTCGGTGGTGGTGGCGGTGGTGGCGCCAGAATCGAGCCGGTCGCTTTCATAATTCTGGACAAAACCGGAGCTTCGCTGCTCCCAGTCTCCAAAGGCAAGTGGGAAGGAATCATCGAAACAATCCCCGGCCTGGCTAAGAAACTTTCAAAAATGCGGGATAAGTTCAAAGCCGACGATTCTGACGGCGATGGAGCCGATAAATCAGCCAAAACTGAAAGCACTGACGACTAAGCTGCATAACTTGATATTTGGCCCCTGTCCGATCATTTTGGGCAGGGGCTTTTTTGATGCCGCCCACCGTCTGACTTTGAATGTTGACACTGCCTGGGAAGGCTTCGATGTTATCCCCAGAAAGTATTCACGTTGGCCCCTATGTTTGTCACGAACGAAAAACTGATCCGGTACGCCGGGATTGTGGCGTTGGTCGTTGTTCTGATCTACGCACTGGCTGTCTGCTATACCGTCATCACAAAGGACAAACAGTGGGATTTCCGCACCTATTACCACGCCGCTAAGGCGCATCAGGCCGATCTTGATCCGTACCAGATTGAGAACCTCAACGCCGTGTCGAGCGAGGAAATCACTCTGGACTATGTTTACCCTCCGGTGACGTTATATTTTTTCACCCCGTTCCTGATGTTTGATTTTCCAACCGCCTACTATCTTTTCTTTGCCCTCAAACTGATCGCTCTCGGTCTGCTCGTTCGGATCTGGTGGCGTCGCTTCCTTCCGGAGAAAACGCTGGCTATTGTCCTGCTGGTGCTGGTCGCTTTTGCTTTCCGCGAAACGATTATCAGAGACATTTATGCGGGCAACATTTCGGTTTTTGAGCAACTACTGATCTGGTCGGCAATACCGCTTTTTCTCGACCGGAAAGTGGCCGGCTATTGCTTGCTGGTTGGTCTGGCAGCGGTATTTAAATTTGCCCTGGTTCTGCTTCTGTTGCTGCCGCTGATTGATCGTAACCGCAAAGCGACATTGTGGGTGGCCGGAACCGGAATGGCTGTAGCGGGAGTGGGGATAGTATCATATTATGCATCGCCGTTACTGATGGAAGGATTTTTGGCCAATATATCGGCTCTGGATATTGGAGGGCACGCCGACCAGACCTCGCTTGCGGTGATTAAGGAGATGTTAATCTGGCTCTCGGGAGCAACCGGGGGCGAATTTGTGCGGCTGGCCACAGCGTTCCATATCGCCTTTGCTCTTTTCCTACTGGCTGTGACTATTCGGATCACCCGGGGCTCAAATTTCCGCTCAAATCGGCTGGCTTTTTTGGTCCTCTGCCTCTTTCTCTATGCGCTGGTAATGCCCCGGCTGAAAGATTACTCGTACATTTTGCTGATAATCCCCTCGTTTTATGTCATCACAAACATCCTGAAATCAGCGATAATGCGACTGGTGGCAATCTTTTTTGTCTGTGTCAGCTTCCTGCCGTATCAGGCCTTTCTGACAGCCTTCGGTCTTTATATAGTCTATCTGTCTCAATTGAAACAACTTACGGCTTCAGCCCCAGAACCTGCCGGACCCGTTAGGCGGGAACCATCAGCTTCCTGAACTGTTCTACTATTGAAAATAATTGATTGCGGATCAACTAGTTAGCCGTTATTATTGGTGTTGTGTGGCCTGTGAGAGGTTGCTAGTTTGTGGCGAAGATACTAAAACTGGCTATGCCAGTGTGCAGAAATTGAACAGATTGTCGATATAGTGAGGGACAAGTTTTGAATTACACATGGCCAATTTTGATGGCTGGCGGCGGTGCAGACGGCGGCGGTGGCGGAATCGCCACTATGATCTGGTTCGGATTGATCTTTGTGATCATGTACCTGTTGTTGATCCGCCCGCAGAGAAAAAAACAGAAGGAGCACACAAAGCTCCTTGAAGAGTTGAAGAAAGGCGATAAAGTGGTCACCTCTGGCGGCATGTTTGCGACCATTTTTGCCATCGACGACGAACGAAATCTGGTAGTTCTCAAGATTGGAGAGAACACCAAAATGGAGTTTTTGAAGTCCTCCATCGCCGCCAAGGTGGACAAGTAAGTTTAGGGAGAATGTGTGGCTGAGCGACCGATCGTCATATACGGCGACCCGGTTCTGAGGAAGATTTCCGAAGAGATTACGGAAATCGACCAGGAAGTTAAAGATTTGGTGTCCGATTTAGTGGACACGCTGAAAAATGCTCAGGGTCTGGGACTCTCGGCAGTGCAGATTGGCGTCTTGAAACGCCTGTTTATTCTGGATCTGTCGGCAGTAGACTTAACCGCATCCCTCAAGGTCTTTGTAAATCCGGAAATCGTCGCAGTTGAGGGCGAGGAAGAACGAGAAGAAGGTTGCCTTTCGTTTCCGGGGTTGTACCAAAACATAGTCCGTCCCAACAAAGTGAAAGTTAGAGCGACGGACCTTGATGGCAAAAAGTTTGAGATGGAGGTCGAGGGCCTCAAAGCAAGAGCCATCCTGCACGAGTATGACCACCTTGAGGGAAAGCTGTTTATTGATCACCTGTCACCTATGACCCGTACCCTGATTAGAGGCCGACTAAAAAAGTTGACCCAAGCCTCCTGAGTGGAGGCAACGCCTTTTTTGGGAGGCGAGCCTCTTTTTGGCTGACCGATGAGACAAGATGTTCTCGTGGTCGGTCCGACCAAACTTCCCGCGCTCATCCACCACATGAGACAACATGAGAGTAGTATATATGGGTACGCCTGAATTTGCCCGGCGGCCCCTGGTAACGCTGTGCGAAAGTGAACATGAAGTCGCAGCAGTGGTAACCGGGAGACCAAAACGGCGCGGAAGAGGCGGCCAGACATGTGGTACCGAGGTTCATCAGGAAGCCGACAGGAGAAATCTACCTGTATTGACACCATCTTCGCTTAAGAACAAAGCGTTTCAAGATCAGATTCGGTCATTGGAGCCGGACTTGATCGTGGTGGTGGCGTTTAGGATTTTACCGGAAACGCTTTTCTCGATACCTGAATTCGGTTCGATAAATATCCACGGCTCGCTCCTTCCAAAATATCGCGGTGCCGCCCCGATCAACTGGGCGTTGATCAATGGAGAGAAAGAGACCGGTCTGACCAGCTTTTTCCTGAAAAAGAAAGTCGATACCGGCGACATGATTTTGCAGAAAAAAACTGCCATTACGCAGGAGGATAATTTCGACTCCCTCTACACTCGCCTCTCGGAGTTGAGCGGTCCTTTTCTGCTTAAGACAATAGATCTGATCAGTCAAGGCGAACTTTCGGCAACGGTGCAGAACAGCTCTCTGGCGACACCGGCTCCGAAACTCACGCCGTTTGACGCGCTGATCGATTTTGGGTTCCCGGCGGAGAATGTCGGCAATTTCGTGCGCGGCCTGTCGACAAAACCAGGCGCTTACACATTTTTTAGAGGCAAGAAAGTCAAAATTCTGGCCTGCCGGGCGGTTGACTCGGGCGATACCGCCCTCCCCCCCGGCGCCGTAATACCGGAGCGGAAACACCTTGTCATACAGTGTTCCGATTCGGCAATCGAAGTAACATCGCTGCTTCCAGAGGGAAAAAAGGCGATGGATGGTATGGCATTTAAGAACGGCTTTCGGCCCGAACCGGGCGAGCTGTTTGGACAAATTTCTAACAGGGTTAAAGAAAATTGAAAAAAGTAATTCTAATCAACTCGACCGATTACGAGAAGCGCGTTGCGATCCTCGAAGACAACAATCTGGTCGAACTGCAGGTGGTACGTCCCGAAACCGACCGGATGGTCGGTGACATCTACAAAGGCGTAATCAATACTGTTCTTCCAGGCATGCAAGCAGCTTTCGTGGAGATCGGTATGCCAAAAGCAGCCTACCTGCACTCATCCGACATCGGTAAGGTTGATGTCCGGGACGATAGCGACGAGGAGTTCGAAGAAGAAGCTCCCGCCGAGATCATTCGCAAGAAACGCCGTGAAGGAATCGAAAAGGTCCTTAAGAAAAACCAGGAGATTCTGGTTCAAGTCATCAAAGAGCCGATTTCCACCAAAGGCCCCCGCGTAGCTACCGAGATTTCGATTCCGGGACGCTTCGTGGTGTTGGTTCCCGATGATAACCACATCCGCATCTCCAAACGCATCTCCAACTGGACCGAGAAAAAACGACTGCGGAAAGCACTGTCGCCGCTCCGTCCGGAAGGATTTGGACTGATCGCTCGCACCGAGGCTGAGGGTCAGGACGAAAAGGAATTCAGAGCCGATATCAAACGTCTCCTGAAGTTGTGGTCGAAATTAAAAAAGAAAGCGGACAAACTTGAGGCCCCGGTGCTGATACACAAAGAAGCGGAATTGACAGTCTCGATGATCCGCGACATTTTCAGCGACGAGGTCGAGAAGATCATTGTTGATAGCCGCGAAGATTACCGCAAAGTGGTCAGTTTTGCCCGTCAGGTTGCCCCGCATCTGAAAGGCAGAATTGAGCAGCACAAGAGCGACCAGCCACTTTTTGATCTGTACGATCTCGAGCCAGAAATTGAGAAGATGCTCGAACGTAAAGTCTGGATCAAGAAAGGCGCTTACCTGATAATTGATCAGACCGAAGCGATGGTCACTATTGATGTGAACTCCGGTCGATTTGTCGGTAAACGTGATCAGGAAGAAACGATCTATCGTGTCAATATGGAAGCTGCCCGGGAGGCGGCTCGTCAGATCAGACTTCGTGATATCGGCGGACTAATCGTTTGTGATTTTATTGACATGTACAGCCGCGAAAACAGACGCAAGCTCTATGAGGAGTTCAAGTCCTGTTTCCGCCACGACCGCGCCAAACGAGCAATCAATCCGGTCACCGATTTTGGGATCGTGGAAATGACCCGTGAGCGCGTGCGACCGTCACATATGCACATGCTCTCAGAACCATGCCCGTATTGCTCGGGAGCCGGCCGGATTCTCTCCAAAGAGACGATGGCCACCAAAGTTGAACGGTGGTTTATTCGCGCCAGAGCTGCTAAGAAATTCGACCGTTTCCATCTGGTGGTCAATCCTATGCTGGCCGAGGCTATGTCCGATAACGGGTCCAGCCGGATAGATCAGATAATGAAACGGAACCATTTCCAGATCAATCTGGTGCGCGACACGGCGCTGCGGTTGCAGGAGTTTAAGATTTACAACGCTGCCACCAACGAAGACGTTTCCGATGTTTACAAAGCCTGACCACCGCCGGTGGTGCGTATCCAGTTTCCAATCCGCCACAGTCGATCCCGACTGTGGCGTGATGACTAATTAAAAAATAACCGCAACAGTTGCACAAAGTTGTTGTTGCCGGATTTGGATTCTGCTTTATTTCTGACATGAAGGATTGGTCGCAGGAAACAGTCCGCGAGATCGAGTTCAAGCTCAACCTGGAAACATTCATCAACTACCTGAAATTGATCGGTTTTCTTGGTCGCATAGAGCATGAAGAACGACAGGTCTCGGCGTTTTTTGATACCGAGGATCGCAAGTTGGCCGGACTTGGCTGGGCCCTTCGGGTCCGGGTGGAAAGTTCACGCGGGACGGTTACAGTCAAGGATTTTGGCAAAGAAGTTGGGGCGGTGGTAATTCGGCAGGAGATTGAGGCGGAGATACCACGCGCTGATGCGGTCGAAATTTTGAGTCTCCGGGCAGACATCATGAGCTTCGATATTCTACCCATCGAATGTATCACCCAGAAGGCGGGTGCGGTAAGTGTTGCCAAACTGGTTCAGTTTGAGAATGTCCGCCAGAAGAAGCTTTTTAAGATCGGCGATGACAACTACATTCTCGAAATTGACAAGACCGAGTTCAACGATGGATCGGTCGACTATGAACTGGAACTTGAGCTGACCGATCCGGACCGTATCGAAGTTGTCGAAGACGGTCTCAAGAAGTTGTTTTCGTCGCTGGAAATCCCCTACCAGCCTCAATCCGAAAGCAAGTTTGCCAGAGCGTTGAGACGAGCGAAGATTTATTAGGTCACGATTCGTCGCTACGGTTCTGGTATTTCCTCGGTTATACCGGCCAGTCTTCGGGCCATCTCAGCTTTTTTATCCAATCCTGCAGTAGCGCGAATCACCAGCTTGGCTCCGTCGGGCGAACCACCTCCGTGCATACAACCGGGAACGCCACCGCCAATTGTACACCACTCTACCAGACGCGCCGAACGTGCACGCGACTCAGCCGAGTATTTGGCTTTAACGTATTTCTCGATCAGATGACCGTACTTGGACGACTTGAAATCTTTGTACGATGGCAAACATCCGGTTTCGCCGATACCACCTGCGATATCCTGAGCCAGTCTTGAGTTCTGATACGGCAGCGTAGCCACGTGCACCTTATTCACATTGGCCAGAAGCGGATTGCACTGCCAGGTGCCGGAAGGATGTTTACGACCCGTCGCCGAAGCAGCGATACCTATTCCGTATGTAGTCTCGTTGTTGATCGTCATCTCCACCAGTTTGTCTTTAAAGACTTTCGTGGACAGACCATTAGTTCGTGCCATCAACATCGCAGCGCCGATCTTGATATCGCCCTGTCCGGCCACACAACCACCAATGGCCGAGCGGTAAGTCATAATGAAATTACTCACGGCAGGCAGGCTGTACTTGTACTCACCGGCCATGAAGACCCGTTCGTTGGGCACAAACACATTTTCGAACAACAGGTAAGCCTGGGTAATTCCTCCCTCGGCTACGGGATTGTCAAAACCCTCCTCTTCATCACGGGTATCACTGGGGTGCCTGGTTTCGACAATTGTCAACCCTTCGATGTCTCTGGGGATGACAAATGAAATCGCGCAGTTAGCATTCTCTTCCCTGTAGCCGCCACCCGGGACTACAAAAATCTCGTTGGCCGCTGCAATGCCGCAGATCATCACCTTAGCTCCGCTCACGACAATACCATCGTCTCTCTTCTCTACCATGTGCAGGAAAACGTCATCATCCTCCTGCTCGGACGGCTTTTTGCTCCGATCACCCTTGGCGTCGGTCAGAGCGCCTGCGATAGTAATATCGTTAGCCTGAGCCTGTTTTAGCCAGGCAAGCAGTCGTTGGTGGTAGTCGGTACCCAATTCCTTATCAATATCCCAGGTAACAGCAAAGAGCGAGTTAAGTGAGGTCCATCCAACACATCGCCCGCCGGTACAAGTACCGGTCAACTGAAACATTAGTCTCTTCATGTTTACATTGGCATACATTTCTTCAGGTGAACGAATAATAGACAGGTAGCGGCTTATCGGTTCGCCGGTAAGGTGTGAAGTTGTGGTCATCATGGCGGCATGTTGTTCATCGTTCTGAGCTTTAAATATCTGTCCGTGACCCTCAATTGTCCGTCGTGTGGCCGGGTGGGTTGTCACGTCTTCTATCAGTTCGTCGAATTTGTAGATATTGGGACGCATCTTCCTGAGTGATTCGAGATACTGGTCGTATGTCCTGAGTGCCATTGCATCCTCCTTGGGGATTCTGATTATTGTTTACATCAAATATACAGATTGTACCCGCGTCGCCAAGTCTTAATGCGACAGCGCGCACAAAAAAAGAGGCCGGTTCATCCGGCCTCTTTTTCGATTCTTTGAATACAAGTTATGGCAGAATCAGCCAGAAACTGTTTGAGAATCCCTGCTGGCTGGAATTGTACTGAGTAAGGTCATCCCTGTCGTCAAGGATACCAAGACGAACCTGAACAGAATCCTCAATGGCCATATTCATGTCATCATCAAAGCCGCTATTAAGAGCTCGAGACATAACAAGTTTATAGACATCGGAATCGGCATCGTATGAAGAAATGGTTGTAATATCCCACCGGCTTTGAGGATTCTGCTGGAGATTCTCCAAAACATTCAGATCAATTACCCAACCGGCCACTTTCATCTGGGGAACCCATCCGGCACCGAAATCACCAATATCCTGGGGTTCAAACGTTTGAGACTTATACAGAATCGGTTCGGAAAACTGGGACTTATCCTGATGAATCCACTTAGGACGATTAGGGTCAAATGGATTGATGTTTTGGATAGACAGAATTTGGGTACCGGCATCACGAGTCAAGGTGCCGGATGAAAAAGTGTACCCTTCGGCCAGACCGGCAGGGGCGGTTGTCAGAACACGCCAGTCCCAGGTATCGTACCAATCCTGTCCCGGCTTGGTAAACATGGCAAAGAAATGGTCCTCATTAAAAACGTCATTACGCGTGAAATTGAAGCTGTTGTTGTTGATCAGAGTCCAATGATCGGGCCAGATATGGAGGCTGTCATCGGTCCACTCAAAACGCATATACAGTCTGCTATTCTTGACAATTGCTTTGACCGCAACCGAAGCCGGCACAAGGGCAGCCTTTGGGAAAGGCTTATAAATTGCTCCAGTGCGGTTAATACTGACGGTCGTAGCGGTAACCGAACTCCACATTGATTCATCAGGGCTTGAGAGAGTCGGCTCGGCCACAGACGTATTGGCGACTACTCTGGTAATAGTCGGTGGGTCGTCGTCCGGCCCCGTGCTATCGCTGCCACCGCAGCTAATCCAGGTCACAGCGATAAGTAGCGCAATAATCAGGTTTACCTGTTTCATATCAATTTCTCCTTAGTTTTTCAGCCGTTGACTTGATACTGAAAGATAACATAGAATTAATAAAACCAAAGAGCTTTTTTAGGTCATTCGCTTAACGACAACCATAGTGAGATCGTCGAAGATATGGTCCGGCGAGGCAAAAGCGGTCACCGCTTCGTAAATTCTATCCTGAATTTCCACGGCTGACGCGGTTTTGTGCTTCTTTAGAACGTCAACTATCGAAGCAACCCCAAACTCCCGACCGTCCGATGAAAATACTTCGGAGACTCCATCTGTATAAAAAAGTACCAGATCGCCTGCATTAAGAAAGATAGGCCGTTCTTCAAATACTGCCGCCGTACTAACTCCCAGCACCGGCCCACCCTCTTTTAGGAACTCAATCTCGCCGCTCTTACGAAGAAGGATCGGTTGGTTGTGGCCACCATTGGAGAAGGTGAGGATATGATTCTTGGAATCGAGAACGCCATAGACTGCGGTAACATAATTGCCCGGCTTCAGAGATTCTACCATCAGGGCATTTACTTTGTCCCAGATAGTTCTAATTGAGTAGTTATTCCTGATCTCGGCAATCATTGATGCCCTGAACGATGCCATTATCAACGATGCCGGAATGCCCTTGCCTGCTACATCGGCAATCGCCACCCCGGTCTGGCCATCAACAATATGAATGAAATCATAATAATCACCTCCAACCTGACCCGACGAGATATTGCGCCCGCTGACATCATATCCTTTGATCTTCGGATCACCCGGTGGCAGAAAAGATCGCTGAATTTCCCGGGCGATATTAAGCTGTTCTTCCAGCCCCTTACCATCAAGTAGCTGCTTGTGAACACGAGCCCGCTCCAACGATATAGCAGCCTGAGAGGCAAACGCTTTTATCAACGCCACATCACAGTCGCCATAAGCACCGATACGGTTTGATTCGAGGTTGAGTACGCCGGTAGTGCGACCATCGATTGAAATCGGGACGACAATTTCGCTCTGCGTCTCTACGCGGCTGTTTATGTACCGACTGTCGCTTTTGACATCAGCGACAATTATGGTATCACCCGACTTGGCCACGGCGCCGACTAAACCCTCCCCCATCTTGGTATATAGACACGCCCGGCATTCCGCCTCATATCCGACCGAATAAATCACATCGACACCGTCACCTGATGGGTCGACAATAAACACACCGCCAGCATCATACTCGACTACCTGTTTCAACGAAGTCATGATCCGATCAAGCAGATCATCCAGGTCGAGCGACTGAGACAGATCAATGCCGATTTTGTACAGCAGTTCCTTCTGGAGAGCCTCCCGCTTGACGGCCCGGTACAAGTTGGCGTTGTCGATAGCCACAGCTATTTGGTTGGACAGCCCCAGCAGGATATCCTGGTCCTCATCGGTAAACTCGCCATCGACCTTGTTGATCGCCTCAATGACGCCAATCATTTGTCCTTTACCAATCAAGGGAACCGATATCAACGACCTGATCGAAGACCCGATTTTCTCTTCCAACACTTTCTGGACCCTGGGGTCAGCAGCGGCATCATTGAGCACGACCGGTTCTTTGTACTGAGCGACCCAGCCGACAACACCTGAGCCGATATCCAGTTTGAAACCCTTGAGTTTACAATCGCCGCAGTTCATGTAGCGGATTTTCATATCGGTCCGATTGTGATCGACCCTGAACACCATCGCAGCCTCGGCTCCAACAGCTGAGGTTACCAATTTGAGTACCAGTTCGATAAGCTCTTCATATTCCAGTGTCGAATTGAACGTCCGCGCTGCGGAAAGCAGAAGTCTCTCGAATTTCGTATGGTTGATCTGTTCTTTCATAATGTCCTGTCTATGGGGCTTACATCCCCTCCCCCTGTTGTTTTTGTCTCTGCTGCTCCAACTCACGGCGGCGGGCCTCGGCTTGGAACGATTCCATACGGCGAGCCACGTCGCGCTTTACTTTCGGCCAGTACCACGGAGTAAGTTTTTCTACCCACCCTGCGTGTATAGCTGCTTTGGCAGAATCCCCACCGACAAGACTGTAAAAATATAGGTCCCGATGAGCTTCAAA
The DNA here is from genome assembly GCA_030668045.1 of bacterium. Lineage (GTDB taxonomy): Bacteria > Zixibacteria > MSB-5A5 > GN15 > FEB-12 > DAOUUR01. The sequence goes on along the minus strand of DAOUUR010000021.1, from coordinate 2,158 downwards.
CAAAAGCGAGTCACGTAGCAACAACTGATCCAGTATCGGCAGGGCCTGAAGTACCTTCCCTATAGACATCAAGCAAAACGCCTTCTGATAGACCAAATAGACATACGGCGGATCAGGCGAGAGCACCAGGGCTCTGTCAAAAAACTCAATTGCTTTCCGATGATCCCGTTGAACGTAGGCATCAAGACCGCGCTTATAGTTCTCCACATAGCCAACCGGATAAGAGGGTACAATCTCGCCGGTAATTTCGCGCACTCTCTTGAAGGCCGGATTCATCACGCCGGATGCTTGGGATTCCCGGGCTCTGTAGAACCAGGCCACCGCCCGGTACGAATCCATAAATTGCGGATACAGACAAAGCGCTCTCTCAGCGGGTGCCGAAGGTTTCTTGCCGGTCGAAAACAAAATGTAGTCGGGCGCGCTCTCCAATAGGTACTTGGAGTTATGCTTGTCTTCTTTCCAGGTTGTTTTCATTCCGGTGATCGGCGGCTCTGAATGGCGGGCGATAGTGGAGTCGGTGAGGCCGACCATATCAATAATCTTATGCCCGATCAACTCGTACCCAAAGATGCCAATTGTCGGAACGGCTACTGAGAAATTCGTGCTGTCGCTCATTTTCATCGACTCGGCCATGAATTTCATTTTCCGCAGGAAGAAATGCTCGTAGAAAGCAAAATGTTTGACATCATCAACCGGCAGGTTCCAGGAGAAAAACAGTAGCGGCAACGAGATCATAAATATCACGAGCAATCTCGTTCTTTCAACCAGATTCTGCAGCAGCATACGGGCCGCAAGAACCAGTATCACCGCGGCCATCCCGAAGATCGGGATAAAAAAGCGCAGCACTTTCAGGAAATCTCCGCCGACCAGCACGATGTAAGCGATATAGAGAACCGCAAATAGCAGGACCGCTCGGGCGCTTTTGGATAATCGCTTGTAGTAGACGAACGCAACTATGTACGGAATACCCAGCCAACCAAATTGTTTGAAATACAGCCCCGCATATTCCACGCCGCTCTTGAGCTTATCAAGATCAAACCCCGTCTTGGCATAAAAAGAATTGGGAAGAATGCTGCCGTAGTAGAGCAGCTTGAAGCCGACATAAGGAAGCGAGGCCAACAGAGCAATCGCAGCACAACGTAGTGTAAATCGTGGTATCCTTCGTTCGGAGAGCCACTCAACTGCAATCAACAAACCGGTCACCAGCGCACCTTCGGGTCGCAGCCAGACAGTGATGGCCATCGCCGCGACCAGCAACCAGCTTCGCCGCAGATAGAAATACAGACAGAGCATTGTAGAAAATGCAAACGCTGCTGTTTCCAATCCGGCGGGAGACCAATAAGCAATCGACATGTTCAATCCGACCAGCAGACTGGCCAACACAGCAAACCATTTATCGCGCTCGCTCAGCACCAAACGGGCTAAGAGAAAAGTCATTACGATCAAGCCGCCCCCAAAAAGAAAGCCGGTCGCTCTGGAGAGAAAAACATAATCGGCCCCCATTCCGCCCAGAGCAATCATGTAAATCACCCAGGCAAAATTGGTGAAACCTTCGATCTGCTCCCCAATATTATAGACAAGGCCGTCGCCGTTGAGAAAGTTGGCAACATAGCGATAGGAAATATACGCATCGTCCTGAATAACGTTCAACTTTATCGCCAGGTACGAATATATCGCCAGGGCCGGTGAAACAAGAAGAGTTGTCTTTGCTATATTTTTCAACACGTTTGAAAACTCAATCTGCGCGCCACTATCGGTTGGTAGTACAAAACTGTTTCCCCAAAGGTATCTGAGATTAGCGCGCCAGTCAAGACCAGTGCGATCTTGCGGTCAATTTCCTTCCCCGCGCAATTGGGGATACCTGGTCTCCCACTGCCTGACGGTAGCGCTGTCGAACCCTCTGGCCAGCGCGATATCGAGCGCTCTGCGGGCCTTTTTGTATCTTCCTTCACTGTGATGGAGTAGGCCAAGCTCGGCAAAAACTTTGCCGTCAGCCCCTTCGCAGGCAGCAGCCGCTGTGAGGAAACGGATATATTCAGATCTGTTACCCCATGTCTGATAGATGTGGCCCAGGCTGAAAGGAATTTGCCAGGAAGTGGAATCGAGGGTATAAGCTCGACTGTACAACGCTTCGGCCTTCTTTAGATGACCAAGGTAG
>DAOUUR010000593.1 GCA_030668045.1 bacterium | reverse complement strand
CGTCCGGGGGCTCCTGCATGGAATTGCCAAGTACGCTCGCCTTCACGGCCCATGGATTTTCTACACTCATGCTTCGCTCCACGGAAAACATGATGTTTCGTCATGGGTTCGGGACTGCGGCGCCGACGGTGTCATCGCACCTGATGTGAGAGAAAATAATGAAATCATGAAAACCGGCCTGCCCACAATTGTTTACAGAGTCGCCAGAAAGCGAATTCCACACTTACCCGCTATCATCGCTGACAATGCCACAGTAGGGAAAATGGCCGCCGAGCATCTGCTGGATCGCGGATTCCGCTGCTTTATCTACTGCGGCTTAAAAAACAGGCCGTGGTCTCAAGAGCGGAGTGAGAGTTTTGCCAAAAGGATCGGGAAGGCCGGTTTCGAACCTCACATTTTCTACACAGACTTAAGATTGGGAAGTTGGCGTTCGTTCGAGGGTGAACAGCATAGTCTGATTGAACGGCTGAAGGCACTGCCCAAGCCCGTAGGCCTGATGGCAGGCAATGATGTATGCGGCCGCTATGTCATCGAAGCTTGCCAGATTGCCGGATTGCAGGTGCCCGATCAAGTAGCAGTTATCGGGGTTGACAACGACGACCTGATCTGTGACCTGACCGTCCCCCCCATGTCAAGCATTGCCCTGAATACGGAAAAGGCAGGTTATGAGGCAGCCGAACTTCTGGACAAACTGATGGCAGGTGAGAAGATGACGGGCCAGAACATACTTGTTCGAGCAACGTGTGTTGTTGCAAGACAATCGACGGACATTCTGGACGTGGAAGATAGAACCGTGGCCGAGGCCATCCGGTTTATCCGCCAACGTTCCAAAGAAGCCATTCAGGTTGACGATGTAGTCGATTATGTCGCCGTGTCGCGTCGTAATCTCGAAATGCGTTTTAAGAAAGCCCTCGGCCGGACCATCTACAATGAGATCAAGCACGCTCGCACACAACAGATAATCCGCTTGCTCTGTGAGACAGATCTTTCCATATCTGAGATTGCCCTGAAACTGGGACATCCCAGCGACAAACACATAGCCCGGTATTTCAAGCAGCATACGGGGACCAGTCTCAGGGAATACCGCAAACAGTGCCGGAAATAGCCGAAGCAATCGCCACAACGGTCAGTGTCGACGCCAAAGGAAACAGGGGCCATTCCGGATAGGTTCGGAATAGGCCCCTGTCAGATTTTCTCACGGCCCAACAGCCGTTCAGGGAATCACATGCGGCAACGACTTTTGGTCGAGGTCAAGTTCGTCGGTAATCAGAATACAATCGACAAGCGTGCCGGCGTCACGACGCGCGATCTCCAGCGTGTGCTGCCCGGCCGACAACGTGAATTTTACAACCAGGTTTTCGGCAACATTGTGGTGAACCTCATCCCAGTGCCAGGTATCTCCTTTGTCTATCACATTAAACTTGATCCAGCCGGTACTCGTAGAGGTCCCCGGATCGCAGGCGGCGCCGGGGATCCGGACCCAGAACGAATCGGCGCCTCCAATGACTATTACGTGAAGCAGGACTTTGTAAGTTCCCTCCGGAACAGTGAAATTGTAGCTGGCGACACCGTAAACGGGCACATTTTCAGTTTCATCGCCGGAGCCTTCATCAGTCCCGATGTACTGACCACCCGATGCCAGTTGACTATCATAAATCTGCATAGGCAAAGTAATACTGTCCGCAGCTTCCGCTTCAAGCCATATCTCCAAAGGAGGCCTAGGGACCAGTCGATACAGCCTAATGTCGTCGAAGTACACCACGCCTG
>DAOUUR010000464.1 GCA_030668045.1 bacterium | reverse complement strand
TGATGAAAAAGATTATTCGCAAGCATGGCCTGCCCGAAGATCTGATTTATCTGTCGCTGGTGGAGTCGGGATACAATCCCAATGCCTATTCGTGGGCGCGGGCGATGGGACTCTGGCAATTTATCTCTTCGACCGGTCGTGAATATGGCCTCAATCGTAACTGGTGGTATGATGAGCGGAAAGACCCGATCAAGGCAACTGAAGCGGCCTGCCGTTTTCTAAAAAACCTGTATGAAGAGTTCGGCTGCTGGGAACTGGCTATGGCGGCCTATAATGGTGGTCCTGGCCGTGTGAGAGGGACGATAAAGAAACAAAAGACAATCGATTTCTGGAAAATGCGGCTCAAGCGTCAGACGATGGACTACGTTCCCCTCATTATGGCTTCCGCTGTTATCGCCAAGAATCAGCAGAAGTATGGGTTCAATGTGACTGAGTTTGAGCCGGAAATCGTCTGGGATGAGGTCGAGATTGATCGTTGTCTGGAGCTCTCGGTTGTGGCCAAGGCGATTGGCTGTTCCACTAAGGAACTGAAAGAACTCAATCCGGAACTGCTCCGCAAGTACACGCCACCAAACATCAAGAAGTACGCCCTGAAAATCCCGGTCGGGAAGGTGGCCAAGTTCCAGCAAGTCTATGCCGATCTGCCGTCGCCGAAAGAAACCTCCTGGGTGCGACACAAAATTCGCACAGGGGAGACGGTTAGTACTATAGCCTCGCGCTATGGCGTCTCACAGTATGCTATTCTCGAAGCTAACAACTTGAGTCGTCGATCAACCATCTACGCGGGCAAGGAGATTATTGTACCTGTTCCGCTGGATCGCGCTACTAAATCGACCAGTAATAAAAACCGCGAGTATTCTGCCAGCAAGTCGGTTTACAAAGTTCGACCCGGAGACACGTTGTGGGATATAGCTCGCGCTTTTGGTACTACGATTGATGGTCTGAGGCGGCTGAACTATATCGGCAGAGGTTCTCGAATTTATGTCGGGCAGAAGCTCAAGATTCCGTCATCGGCCAAGTATCTGGCCAGCAAGAGCAGCTCGGGCCCCGGTTTGTATGCCGGCCCCGATAAGAACAAATCGAAGAGCTCCTCCAAGAAAACCACTATCGTTTCGTCATCTTCGGGGAAAACGGATGATTACAAAGTTCGCAGTGGCGACACCCTTTGGGATATCGCCCGCAAGTACGGTACCACTACCAGCAACCTTCGTCGTCTCAACGGTCTCGGGCGCTCCAGCCGTATCTACCCGGGGCAAGTACTGAAAATTGCCGGTTCACGTAACTATGTAATGCATAAGGTCAGGAGGGGGGAATCGCTTTCGCGCATTGCGAACCGGTACCGCACCTCGATCTCGAGAATTCTGTCAACGAATGATTTGGATGATCCCGATATGCTTCAAGTGGGAGATGTGCTGAAAATTTACGCAAAGTAGGTGGAAGCGAATTATGGCCAAGAAAAGAGATGTTGTAATAGCCGTAATTATCATAATGTTTTTCGTCATTGCTATCGGTATGTTCGGTCTGATGTTCTTTGGACTGGCTTCTCAGGATGACGGTCTCGAATTTGGCGGCTTTGGCGACAAAATTGGTGTGGTAGAGGTCTTCGGTGTTATTGACGAACCTCTCGGTCGAAAAGTGATTGCGCAGATCGACAAGTGGACCGACAATAACTCAATCAAGGCCGTCGTTGTTCATGTCAATTCGCCCGGAGGCGGGGTTGCCATATCGCAGGAAATTTATGACGCTATCGGCAGACTCTCCGAAGAGAAACCGGTAGTGACCGGAATGGCATCGGTTGCGGCGTCCGGTGGTTACTACATCGCCTGTGCTTCCGATCGTATCGTTGCCAACCCTGGCTCGTTGGTCGGATCGATAGGGGTCATCCTTCAGTTTCACACCTTTGCGGAGCTGCTTGAAAAGATAGGTGTCGGTACTGAGATCGTGAAATCTGGCGAGATGAAAGATGTCGGCTCGTATACACGTTCAATGACCGAGAAAGAAGACCTGATGTTGCGTTCGGTCGTAATGGATAGCTACGAGCAATTTGTTGAAGCGATTTCCAATGGCCGTAATATGGAAAAAGAAGATATATATCCGCTGGCTGACGGCTCGATTTTCACGGGACTCCAGGCCTATAATCTGGGCCTTGTTGATACCCTCGGAGGTCTCACCGAGGCGATTGAGATCGCTGCGGAGCTTGCCGGGGTTGAGGGAGAGCCCACTGTGGTACGGCCTTATGAGCGTAAGAAGCTGTCCCCCTGGGACTTACTTGGTGGCTTGTTCGGCTGGGCGACCTCATCTGTCGGGAGTCAGTTTGACGGTCCGCAGCTTATGTATCTGGCGCGGTAGAGGTTAAGAGCTGAAGAAAATCCGAGAAATGTTTGTTTTTTTAAGAAATATCCCTTTTCAATTTCGGGATTGTTGTGTATCTTCACCCCCGCCAAAGAGTTACCGCCTCCTATTAGGAGGAGATCCTTTGGCTGTGTATTTGAAAATAAAGGATTATTGATATTGATATTTTTGCTAACGGGAGGACGCTGTGACTAAAGCTGATCTGGTCGAAAAAGT
>DAOUUR010000423.1 GCA_030668045.1 bacterium | reverse complement strand
CCGGAAGCTCAATTTGTGAAGCTGCCGAACCGGACCATTAAGACGGAGCTGGATATCGACACTTGGCTGAATGACGCTAAAGCGGAAATTCAAAAAGCCCTAAAAAACGGCCCGGTCATCATCCATTAAGGAGTTGAGTGAATGCAGCCTCTTGAAAAATCTCTTCGCAATAAGCTGGAAAAAACGGTCAAAGATGCACGCGATATTGCTGAAGACGCTGCTCGGGCAACACTTGAACAATTGGGTGTGGGAGAGCCAACAGCATATCCGCATCTCACAGAAGCCGATCGCAAACTGCGTCGTAAGCTTAGAGCACATGGCCGTCAACTTGGCAATGGGCGCAATGCCAAAGCCGAGCAGGCCCTTGATAGGCTGATCGAAGAGGTCGCCTATGAGCACTGGCACCGCATGCTGTTTGCCCGGTTTTTGGCCGAAAACAACCTGCTCATGTATCCTGACCCGGATGATCCGGTGGCAGTAACCCTTGAGGAGTGCGAGGATTTAGCTGCCGATGAAGGGGCGTCCAATGGTTGGGAATTAGCATCCCGCTATGCGGCCCGCATGCTGCCTCAAATCTTTCGGCCTGATTCACCGGTGTTTCAACTTACATTGCCGCCGGAACATCAACAAAAACTTGAACACCTGATAGCCGACTTGTCGAAGGAGGTTTTTACCGCCTCGGACTCCCTTGGTTGGGTGTACCAATTTTGGCAGGCCAAAAAGAAGGATGAGATCAACGCCTCTGAGGTAAAAATCGGGGCGCGGGAACTGCCCGCCGTCACCCAGCTTTTCACCGAACCTTACATGGTCAGCTTCCTGTTAGACAACTCCCTGGGGGCTTGGTGGGCGGCGCGACGCCTGAGCGAAAACGATCTCAAAAAGGCTGTCAGTGAAGAAGATCTGCGTCGCAAAGCGGCCATTCCAGGTGTTCCGCTGGAGTACCTACGTTTTGTCCAGCAGGAAGATGGCACCTGGACCCCTGCCGCAGGAACCTTTGAGTGCTGGCCCAAGAACCTAAGCGAACTCAAAACCCTTGACCCCTGCTGCGGCTCGGGACACTTCCTGGTCGCTGCTTTCCTGATGCTGGCACCCATGCGTATGGAGTTGGAAGGTCTTTCCGCCCGCGAGGTAGTGGACGCCGTGTTGCGGGAAAACATTTATGGTTTGGAAATCGACAAACGATGCGTTGAACTGGCCGTTTTTGCCCTTGCGCTTGCCGCTTGGGTCTTTCCCGACGCCGGAGGTTACCGTCCGTTAGCTGAATTGAATGTGGCATGTTCCGGTACTGCAATAAGCGCCAATAAAGAAAAATGGATCGCCCTATCAGGTGATGATATCAATCTTCGTATAGCGCTGGAGGAACTCTACAAGCAGTTCAAGGATGCCCCTGTGCTGGGCAGTCTGATAAATCCCAAAATTGGCCTTTCAAAAGGGTCTTTGTTCGAGCCCAAGTGGGGGAAGGTTGACCCATTACTCACAAAGGCATTGTCTGGTGAAAAAGACGATGAGAAGGCTGAGATGGGGATTGTGGCAAAAGGTATAGCGAAGGCTTCCAGCCTACTTGCGATGAAATATCAGTGGGTGGTAACTAACGTACCATACTTAAGTTTTAAAAAAATGGGAATGCAGTTAAAAAAATTTATTAAAGAGCATTTTCCCAATGCTAAGGGTGATCTTGCCAATGTATTTTTGGAACGTTGCATCAAATTTAGTTCAGATTCAGGTGTTATTCAGACGGTAATGACACAAAACTGGTTATTCCTTTCAAGTTATAAACGACAAAGAGAACAACTGTTGCGAGAAATGCTTTGGAATCTGATAGTTAAGCTTGGTGGTGGCGCTGAAGCTTTTAATAATGGGCCTGGCAATATCACAAATATCTGTATGGTCACTATGACAAGGTCTATTCCTAATGATTTTGACGTTTTCCAGATTATAGACGTTAGTGAAACGAATACGCCTGGGAAAAAATCTGCCGAACTTAAAACGGTAGATTTAACTGAGGAGATACAGAAGAGGCAGTTAGAAAATCCGGACGCTAGAATTGCAACTGGCCTTGATGTCCGAAATTTACTTGAGAAAAAAGCGATATGTCCTCGTGGAGTTGTGAGCGGCGATGGTGAAAGATGGATCCGAAGGATATGGGAACACCGGTTTATTAACAAGGATTGGAGATATTTTCAAGGAACTATCTCAGGCACTGCACTGTATTCTGGTCGAGATAAGGTTATTGATTGGTCTTCTGCTGGTAAAGGGATGCTTCGTCCTGGAAGAAACAATTTGGCGTTGGGCAAGTTTGGTGTAAATGCAAGTTTGATTGGAGTGTTACCAGTCACTTTGTATTCTGGAAATTTATATGATCAAACAACGGCATCAATTGTTCCAAATAATATAAGTGATCTTACAGCGTTGTATTGTTACTGTTCCTCTAAAGAATTTAATAAAGATGTTCGAGAAATTGATCAAAAATTGAATGTAACGCCTGCGACTCTAATAAAAATCCCCTTCGACCTCGACTACTGGACCAAAATTGCCGAAGAACAATACCCCAACGGCCTGCCTAAACATTACTCCGACGATCCCACCCAGTGGATCTTCCACGGCCATCCCTGCGGCTCTGTGGTATGGGATGAGGAGAAAAAATGGACGGCCATGGGACCGCTGCGCATCGACGCCACTGTGTTACAGGTCGCCGTCGCCCGCCTGATCGGCTATCGATGGCCCGCCGAAACCGACCCTAACATGGAGCTCTCCGATGAGGCCCGCGCTTGGGTGAAAAGGTCGCAGGAGTTACCGCCGTTTGCCGATGACGACGGCATCGTCTGCATT
>DAOUUR010000265.1 GCA_030668045.1 bacterium | reverse complement strand
TCGGGGGCGACTTTCAACAGCTTGAAAAGCACATGTTACGGAACTTCAGAAAGTATGCACATCGGGAAGTTGTCGAGCGTGATTCGTTCTGGCACTGGTTGATCATCGCACAACACCATGGATTACCCACGCGGCTACTTGACTGGACGTACTCCCCTTTTGTAGCACTCCATTTTGCAACAGACGATCTGACAAGGATGAATGAAGACGGTGTCATATGGTGTGTGAGAATTCCAGAGACCCACAAGTTGCTGCCCGAGTCGTTTAAATCAGCGCTGAAGGATGAGGGCTCATACGTTTTCACGGTAGATATGCTCTCAAGGTTTGAACGCCCTGAGCAAATGTTTCCAATGACGAGTTTTGAGCCTGGACCGTCAACACTGCACCCTACCAAGATCAGAAATATGGAAGATTTCGACAAGATGGCTGAGCTGCCGTTCGCTTTGTTTATGGAGCCACCGTCCATTGATGATCGTATAGTCAACCAATTTGCGTTGTTCTCCGTTCTTTCAAACGCGTCCATCTCAATGGATGATTGGCTCAAACAGTATCCTGCACTCTACAAGAAGGTAATAATTCCGTCTTCGATGAAATGGGAAGTTCGCGACAAACTGGACCAAGCCAATATCACAGAGCGGGTGCTATTCCCTGGACTTGATGGCTTAAGTAGATGGCTCAAGCGACATTATAGTCCTGTAAGCTAGCGATAACCGATCAGCAGTTTCCATACACGCCCCACCTACTCCTTCTTCGCTGCCGCCAACGCCTCCTTCACCTTATCCCCTCGCAGTAGCGATATCTTCAAGGCCGGTGGCGTCACCAGTGTAGTGATAATTACCATGATAACAACCGCCGAGTATGTCGCAGTCGTGATGACCGGATGACCATCAAGCATCAGCTTGGCACCGATCCCGGCGAAAATCAACCCGACCTCGCCACGCGGAATCATCCCGAGGCCAATTGCGATCCGGTTGGTTGATTTGTCAAATATCGCCAGCGAGCAGGCCTGTTTGCCGAGAATTGCCACCAGCGTCAACACCGCTGCAAAACCAAGTATTTCCACCTGTGCAAATGTCGTCAGATCAACCATCATTCCCATGCGTACGAAGAAAACCGGCACGAGGAAAATAGCAATCGGTTCGATCAATTCGTCGATACTATGTTCACCCCGTTCGCGGAACTGTTTGAAGTGGACCTCATCAAGGATCAGTCCAGCCGCAAAAGCACCCACAATCGGAGCCAACCCGATCTTACCGGCCAGGAAAGCCAGCAGGAAACAGACTAACAAACTAAACGATAGAAAAACGCCTTTTACTTTTAAGCGGATTGCGAATTTGAAATATTGCGGCATCACAAACGAACCGATTACAATCGCACCGACCATAAACAGTACCGCCTTGGCAATGATCCACAGGACGGCAATCGAGCTGATCCCCTCGCCGCCGCTGTTCACCGCAGTAATAATTCCTGCCACTACGGCCAGAATCACCAAGCCGAGGATATCGTCAATCACCGCCGCGCCAAGAATGATCTTGGCCTCACGCGTCTTGATCTTGCCGATATCCTTAAGCACTCTGGCGGTGATTCCCACCGAGGTAGCTGTCAGGGTCGCGCCAATGAATATGTGAACAAAAATCGATTCTGTCGGCAGAAAGAGATACGCGACCCCCCAACCTAAGAAGAACGGCACCACCACACCAAAAATCGCCACCATAAACGAGGCCAGCCCAACTTTCATCATCTCGCGTACCGATGATTCCAGTCCGACCTGGAAGAGGAGGATTATCACACCAATCTCAGCTAATATCTCCAGCGTCAGGTTGTTTATGTAACCATCAAAGAGACTTAGACCAAGCAGATGGAGGTTTCCGATCACCATCCCGATCACAAGTTCTCCGAGGACCGCTGGTTGGCTAAAACGCTCAAACACATCGCCACCGAGCTTGGCGGCCAGAAGGATAACAATCAGTTGGATTAAAATTTCCAGAACCGGTCCGCCATGGCCTTCGCCACCCTCGGCACCGTCGGCGGCGGCCTCCGAAGCAAAAGCCAACCCCGACAACAAGTAAACCGCAGCCATCACGGCAAAAAGCATCAGGCTTCTGTTGGTAAGTAAACGCATCATTCCTCCAAATCGGCAGTGACAGTTTCACAGCTTTTACAAGAAGACAGTTTAACCAATCAAGCGAACCGTTTCAAGTTTTTGTTCAAACCAGGCAGCCAATTGCCCCCTTCTTTCTGAAGAAATCGGCGGCGAGGCCGATATATAGTAATGACATGGAGTAAACAGTTTAACGGCAAAAAATAAGGCCAAGAATCTGATTTTTTCAGGCTTCTGACTCAATATGCTGATTTTTGTAGGCGCTGCAGTTGTTATCGGCGGAGTTCTCACCGGCTATGTCCTCGAAGGCGGCCACATCATGGCCCTCAATCAGCCGCTGGAAGTTTTGATTATTGGCGGGGCGGCTATCGGAGCGTTAATCATTGCCACTCCGGTAAACGTCATGAAAGGAATCATCTCGCAGCTATCAGGCATCTTCGGGGACAGCTACGCCAAGAAGGACTATCTGAACCTTCTGGTTATGATGTTTGAAGTTTTCAATGTAGCTCGGCGGGACGGCCTGGTCGGGCTGGAGAACCATATCGAGCACCCCGAGGATAGCGAAATTTTCCAACGTTATCCAAAATTCGTAAAGAACCACCATGCTGTAGCCTTTTTTGCTGACACCATGAGAGTTATCATTTCTGGTGCTGTCCAGCCGCACGACCTCGAAGACCTTATGGAGAATGATATCGAAGCAATGCACGAAGAAGAGGCGCGCCCGCCGGACGCTCTTGCCAGCATGGCCGATGCGCTACCTGGGCTCGGTATCGTAGCTGCCGTATTGGGAATTGTAATTACAATGGCTTCAATCGACGGCCCCCCCGAAGTGATCGGCCACAAGGTTGGTGCCGCTCTGGTCGGAACTTTCCTCGGGATCCTGGGATGTTATGGATTCGTCGGCCCTCTTGCCGCCGCTTTGAAACATCGGAACGTCGAGAACGGACAATACGTCGTCTGCATGAAATACGCACTCCTCTCGTTTAACAAAGGCGTCGCCGGCGTTATTGCCGTTGAATTCGCTCGAAGATCACTGTTTGCCGAAGTACGCCCCGACTTCCTGGAATTGGAAGATGCGTGCAATGAATCGAAAAAACGGAAATAGGCGCTCGTGTCTGACGACAAACAACAGCCAATTATAATCAAGAGAATCAAGAAGGGCCATGCCGGGCATCACGGTGGCGCCTGGAAAGTAGCCTTCGCTGATTTCATGACGGCCATGATGGCTTTCTTCCTGGTGATGTGGCTGGTCGGTCAATCACCTCAAGTTCGAGAGGCCGTCGCCGGGCATTTCCGCGATCCCGGAAAATTCCAGAAAGAGGGCGGTGCCGGACTGCTCAAGGGCGGAAACACGCCAGTCAAGCTTGAAGAGCGAAGCAAAGGTGTTAAGAAAGACGAGTCCAGTGGTGGTAAAGGCCCAACCGACAAGGAAAAAGAAGCGATGGGTCAGGCAGCCAAGTTGATTCTGGAGGAACTGGAAAAACAACGTGAGTTTGAACGCCTCAAGAAAAACATCAAAATTCAGCTGACATCCGAAGGTCTCCGGATCATCCTGAACGAGTCAGAAAACTCGCCAGCCTTCTTTGAGCCGGGGTCGGCCAAACTGTTACAGAAAAGCGCCGTCATTCTCATCACTATTGCGCGGGAGCTTGGCAATTTGAGAAACCGGATCGTCGTGGAAGGCCACACCGATGCATCCTTTGGCGGCCGTAAGGACTACTCCAACTGGGAACTCTCCGCCGACCGCGCCAACTCCGCTCGACAGTTGATGGAAGTTTCCGGTCTCTATGACGGCCAGATTCGCGAGGTCAGAGGTTTTGCCGATAAGTTCCCGATGATAACCGACAACCCCGGTGACCATCGGAACCGTCGCGTCTCGCTGGTTGTTCTCTACAAGTCTCGTGAGGCACAGTTCGACCAGGTTGAGGTCGGCGAAGACCTGCTGGCTCAATCGAGCAAGTAAACCGTATTCTATTTGGTATTGATCAACCCTTTCCATATATTGGCCGAAACTTAGGACACCCCCCGGCTCGGCATGCCACCGGGGCTTTTGGCGTTTGACCGATTTTGCCTTTTTGAAGTGAGATTGAGCGACAACGCCCACTGGAGAGAAACTGCTTGCAGAAGTTGGCCCAAAACATAACACCAGCTACCCACCTGGACGCTGTCCGCAAGGTCTGGCTGGACC
>DAOUUR010000171.1 GCA_030668045.1 bacterium | reverse complement strand
CGGTCAGATCGTTAATTAGCAGGGACCAACCAACCGGCAGATCAATCTCGTTGGTCACCGCCGAGACGGTAATACCAAGATAGAGCTGACCGCCTGAGCCGGAAAAAGTCTTATACTCAGTGTACGGACGTGGGTTTTGATCTTTCAGGCATACCGAGATCAACTCGGTCAGTTGTTCACAGGGAGATAGCAGGAGATGATAATCAGCGCCGATATGGCCGGTTGATACAATGCCGAGAGTCTTTTCCGCTGCAGTGTTGACAGATAGCACCCGCCCGGTGTTGTCCATGGTTATGATTCCAGAGTCGGTCGAACTCAAGATGTACTGGTTGAACTGTTCGAGTGAGTCAGCTTTGCGACGGATAGCTTCGTTGAGCTTGAGCAGTTCACGCTCCTTGACTCTTAGCTCATCGATAATCTTCTCATAATCATCTACAATGGCACGGACACCGTCTTCGTCGTTTTCAACCGAACGACCCGCCTTGATCGCCTGCCTTTTAATCCGACGGAACGGCGCAAAAATATACCGCAACAACAGGACATAGATACCGGCAACAATCAGGGTGGCCACAATACCGACATACAGAATGTTGCTGCTGGCTTCCTCAAGGTATCCCAGCACCGGTGCCTGCTGTGAAAGAACCAGCAATTGATCACCGTCCAGAGGATAAAGATAGTAGAATTCTCCCCGATCTCCTTTGCTGACATTTTGTGGTTCCAGGTTAAGCAACCGCCGCGCGATTTTATCGCTGTCCCCTACCTGTAGCTTTGCCGAGACGGTCGCCAGCCACTGATCGCGAGCCTCACTGTCATCGGACCACGGTCGTGACGGCAGCACGGATATCAATGTCAGCTTCAAATCCCGTTTGAATTGCGCCATCTGATCTGCAGTAGGGTCACCGATAGTGCTGCTCTCGATAGTTCGCGCTGCGATAACCGCGGCGTTGTGCAGAGCCAAACCGGTCTGATCATGGAGGCGGGATCGAGTCAGGTAGACAGTATAGTTGACAGCAAAATTCAGAAACAGCAGTATGAAAATGATTACCAGCAGTCCGAGATGCACTTCGGACTCAAATTTGTATTGGGGCTTCTTCATGGTCCTGTAAAGATTATCGGTAAAAAACGCTCGATTTGGAGAGATACTCGCCTAGTTTCCAGATAGGAAATTGGCAATATAGAAACCGATTATCTGGTCACCATAGATGATCGCGACCATCGCTGCAGCCGCCAGAAACGGCCCGAACGGAACTACCCGCTCCTGCCTGAGTTTAGCGGAAAAAGCCATCAGCACAAGCGACACAACCAGCCCGATACAGGCCGATGCCATGAAAACAAAGACAACTTTCTGCCAGCCAAGAAAGGCACCGAGCATCGCCGCCATCTTGATATCCCCCCCACCCATCGACTCCTTCTTAAAAATGAAGTCACCGAACAGAGCCACCAGATACAACACTCCGCCACCGACCAGCAATCCGATAGACGCTTGAGCAATTCCGATTCCACCGGGAAGCAAAGAAATGCCCAAGCCGATAACCATCCCCGGCAAGGTGATTACATCAGGAATGATCTGAAAATCGAGATCGATAAAGAAGATGCACAGGAGCACCGCCCCCAGAAAAGCGAAAACACCGAACTGGAGGGAAAGGCCACACTGCCAGTAGAAATAAACAAAAAACAGAGTGTTCAGAATCTCCACCAGAGGATACCGAGCAGAAATGCTTACGCCACAGAAACCGCACCGGCCACGGAGAAAAATATAGCTGAGAACAGGTACATTATGATACCAACGAAGTTGACCTTTGCACTGCGGACAAACCGACCTGCTGGCCAAAAACCGCACCTGACGCGGAACCCGATAGATCACAACATTCAGAAATGATCCGATCACCAGACCGACCAGACCTACTATAATAAAGATCAGTTCTGTCATAACAATACTATTATCGGAAATATTGAGATTAACTCAACTCACCCAGTAGATTCATCACCAGAGCCGTCGCTATCGGAGCTGCGGTTTCGGTGCGCAGTATTCGTTCCCCCAGCGAGACCGGAGTATAGCCAGCCTTAACCGCCGTCTCAAGCTCATCCTCAGAGAAGCCAGCTTCTGGCCCCAACAACAGCGACACCCGTCTGGGCTTCTGCCCGGCAAGAATATCATTGAGGGTCTCCTTGCTCGCCGATGGATGAAAAATGAGATTGATCGAATCAGTATCGGTTTCGCTTAGATAGTCGGAAAACTTTGTTGGCACCGTGATCTCGGGGCGATACGACCGACGACACTGCTTGATAGCCGCCAACGCAACTTTTTCCAACCGAGTGCGGCGACTGCGACCGCGACGAGGATCATCAACTTTAACCATTGATTTCTCAGTGAGCAAAGGTACGAAACGCTTCACACCAAGTTCGGTGCCCTTCTCAACGACGGTATCAAACTTGGAGCCGCTTGAGATACCAGCGGCCAGCGTGAGAATAACAGCCGGTTCACCGAAGTTCCGCACTTCCGCATGCAGGCGCACTTCCACCGGTTTCCTCGGTCCTACCCGGGAGATCGTCCCCCTCCAGGCGGAGCCGAGCCCATCAATCACAATAACCTGAGCGCCGAGAGCGAGCCGCATCACGCGTGTAGCATGGCGGGATTCATCGGCTGACAGCGAGACATCGTCCCCTTCAAACGACTCGGGAGGGGCATAAAAGACAGGCGTTTCCACGTTTTTAGTCTCGAACAACTATGAACGAAAACCACTCGTTCTCGTTAACGGTTTCATAGTTGTCAAGTCCAGTCTCTGAGAGAGCAGCCGATACTTCCGGAAGGTCCGGTTCAAGGAGACCAGATAGGATCATCGTGCCACCGGTAGCAACCAGCGCAGCCAATTGTGGAATTCGTGGCAGGATGACGCTCTTGATTATATTGGCAACCACAAAGCCGTACGGTTCATCGTTCTCACATTGTTCCAGTGAACCGAGGACTACATCGTGGGGAGCTTTCACTTTGTTGATCACAAAATTCTCGTTGGTGTTATCCACCGCGGCAATATCGTAATCAAGCGCTTTGATATATGTAGCGCCCATCCGGTCGGCCAAAATCGAGAGCACTCCCGACCCGCAGCCAACATCAAGAAATCTCCCCGGCCAATTGAACCGCCCGCGAATAAGACGCAAACAGGTTCGGGTCGTCTCATGACTACCAGTACCAAACGCCATCTTCGGCTCAATAATAATATCCTGCTTTATACCGGCTGGGACCTTTGCCCAGGGAGGACGGATCAGAACGTCGGGATCAACACGAATTGGCTTGATCGATTTTTTGTACTGCTCGGTCCATTCCAGATTCCTGATTACTTTTCTCCGGAGCGCAGGAACGCTCGGCATTTCCTTTCCCACCAGCTCGGCCAGATAGCCTCCGAGCTTGACGGCGTAATCTTTATCGTCACTGGTCGGGACGTAAAATACGATTGAGGTCAGAGGGCTACCCTCTTCTTCTTCCAAAACGAGACCGGAACAGATATTATCAATTATAAAATTGCATACTGTGTCGGAAAGCGTGGTTGGTACTTCCAACCTGACTTCAAGGTAGGCGTTCGGTTTGTCAGAGGAGTTGCTCATACGCCGAGAGTGCCTTTCAGTTTATCCAGAAACGATTTCCCTGCTTTCGGTGGACGGAATGATTCGGACCCGGAAAGTTCCTTCAGCAGCTTCTTGTCATTGATGCTCAGTTTTGTCGGCACCCAGACAAAGACCCGAACAAGCTCGTCGCCTTTGCCGTGACGATGCAGATGCGGGATACCCTTACCGCGAAGCTTGAAGACTTTCCCCGGCTGAGTTCCGGCGGGAATCTTAAGCGTTTCCTCTCCGCTTAAGGTCGGAACGTTGATCTCTCCCCCCATTGCCGCCAGGGTGAACGAGACCGGGAAATCACAGATGACATTGTCACCGTGACGTGTGAAGATATCGTGCTTCTTCTCTTCGAAAATGACAATCAGGTCGCCCGGTTCACCGTTGTGGGGTGCGGAATTGCCCATGTTTTCCAGCGTCATATAGTTACCGCTGGCCACCCCGGGTGGAATCTTGACATCGACAGTCGAAGAACCACGCACCCGTCCATCACCATTGCAAGAGCGGCAGGCGTTGGCAATTATCTCGCCGGAACCACGACACACATTGCACGGCTGCACCTGCTGGACGGTACCAAGAAAAGTACGCGTTACCGTTCGCACCTGTCCAGCACCCTGACACTGATGGCACGTACTCTTGGAGGAACCAGCGGCAACCCCGGAGCCGCCGCAAGTATCACAGCGAATCAGCCGTTTCACCTTGATAGATTTAGTAACTCCGGTAGCAATCTCTTCGAGCGTCGGCCCGATCTGAATGCGGAGGTCCTCGCCACGATTTCTCTGGCGTCGCGCCCCTCCTGAACCCATGCCGAAAAATTCCTCAAAGATTGATCCAGAACCAAAGTCACGCATGAAAGCCCGAAGTGCATCGCTGACATCGAACCCACCGCCGTCAAAACCACCAAACCCCGCACCCTGACCCAGCCCGGCATGTCCAAACTGGTCGTACGCCTGACGTTTCTGTGCGTCCTTGAGGATCTCGTAGGCTTCGGTTGCCTCCTTGAAACTCTCTTCGGCCTGGTCGTTGCCGGGGTTTCGGTCGGGATGATACTTCAGCGCCAGTTTGCGATAGGCCGATTTGACAACAGCCTCGTCGGCATCACGCCCAACCCCGAGTACCTCATAATAATCCCTCTTGCTCATGCGCTACCGCTTAGCTCTTGTCATCATCGACGACTTCGAAGTCGGCATCGACCGCTCCGTCCTTCGACTGACCCGATTCGGTTTCGGCACCATCAGCAGGCTGCTCGGCTCCGGCAGCCGCACCCGGCGCATCACCGGCGGCAGCCTCAGACTGCGAAGCTTTGTACATCTCCTCGGCAATCTTGTGCGACGCAGCCATCAGCTCTTCCTTGGCGGCATTGATAGTTTCCACCGACTCACTGTCGAGAACGTCTTTGACTTTCTTGATGGCCTCTTCAACCTTTTTCTTTTCATCGTCGGATATCTTATCGCCGTGTTCCTTGACCGTCTTCTCCGTAGAATAGACAAGTTGATCGGCTTCGTTGCGTGCCTGGATCAGAGCGGCCTTTTTCTCGTCTTCCTCGGAGAACTTGTCGGCGTCGTCAACCATGCGATTGATCTCCTCATCAGAGAGACTGGATGAGACCTCGATACGAATCGACTGCTCTTTGCCGGTTGCCTTATCCTTCGCCGAGACATGAACGATACCGTTGGCGTCGATATCAAACCCGACCTCGATCTGTGGCATGCCTCGGGGTGCCGCCGGGATCCCGACCAGATCAAAGCGACCGAGGGTACGGTTGTCGATAGCCATTTTCCGTTCACCCTGCAACACATGGATCGATACCGCCGTCTGGTTGTCGTCGGCAGTTGAAAATATCTGTGATTTCTTGGTGGGTATAGTTGTGTTACGCTCGATCAATTTGGTATTGACACCACCCAGCGTTTCGATACCGAGCGAGAGCGGCGAGACATCCAACAGGACGATATCCTGCATGTCACCCGCCAGGACGCCACCCTGAATAGCCGCGCCAACAGCAACGACCTCATCGGGGTTTACGCCTTTGTGCGGTTCCTTGCCAAACAGTTCTTTGGTCAGTTCGATCACCTTGGGCATACGTGTCATCCCACCAACCAAAACAACCTCATCAATATCACCGGTCGATAGTTTGGCATCGGCAAGAGCGCGACGACACGGTTCGGCAGTGCGTTGAATCAAATTGTCGCAGAGTTGTTCAAACTTGGAGCGCGACAGGGTCAGGTCGAGATGTTTTG
>DAOUUR010000594.1 GCA_030668045.1 bacterium | reverse complement strand
CGGTCACAACGGCGACCCGCACCAAGTCGGTCCGGGGATGGATTCGGAGGCTTCAGATTGGATCATCAAGGTCTTGGATAAAGACGATGCCAGGCCCGTATGGTTCTCTATTTGGGGCGGACCGCGCGAGCTGGCCCAGGCAATATGGAGGGTAGGGCAGAGTCGGCCCGCCGACCAATTCGCCGCCTTCAAGCAGAAAATCCGGGTGCACTCTATCGCAGATCAGGACCGCACAGCCGGCTGGGTCAAGGAGAACCATCCCGATGTGTTCTGGATATACTCGCGGATTCTGTTTCGCGGTATCTGGAAGGAAGGAGATCAGGAGATTGTCTCGCCTGACTGGCTTCAAAAGAATGTTCGCACCGGACACGGCCCGCTCGGGCCTGTCTATCCCGCCAAGGCGGCAGGCAAGACCGGCGTCAAAGAGGGTGACACACCTTCGTTCTTTTATGTGCTACCGGACGGACTAAGCAATCCTGAGCACCCGGAATGGGGCAACTGGGGCGGACGGTTCCGACGAAGCGGACGAGGCAATGAATACATCCCCGCCGAGGACCGGATGGGGGATCGATTGGATATGCTCTACACAATCCATCGCTGGCGGCAAGCTTATCAAAACTCTTTCGAGGCGCGAATGGATTGGTGTGTTAAGCCCTACGAGCAATGCAATCATGAACCAGTAGCCGTATGTAACGGCGACGAGACCAATAAAGTTCTAAATATCCATGTCGATCCGGGACAAGATGTCACGTTGACTGCGAACGGCTCATCGGATCCTGACGGTGACAAGCTTTCATACAAGTGGTGGATCTACCGAGAAGCAGGTAGTTATTGGGCGGATGCACCAATTCGTGGAAATAATTCTGTCCGGGCTATTGTGACGGTGCCGGAGGAGGCATCGGGAAGGACGATTCACGTTATACTGGAAGTAGTAGATGCAGGTAAACCGTCGTTGACAGCATACAGGCGGTTAGTGCTGAATGTAAGCGGCGATCCTGTTAAAACACCGATTGAGGTCCGACCTCTTGCCGAGTATTTGGGCACACCAATCGAAAAGCTAAGCGGTCCGCCGGCGAGGAGCGGGAAGTGGAAATTCTATCGGGGAATCAATCTCAACGGTCCCGCTATTACGATCGACGGCAACAGGTGGCAAGGGGATAATGCTCCCGACTTGATCTGCAACGACCGCGCAATCGACAGTCCTGGTGTCGAGCTTAGGCCCCCTACGAATGAAGCGAGGGCAAAGATGATTCATTCGTTTCGGTGGAACCGCCGCGTGCAAATCAAGGTGACGCGCGTACCGCACGGCAAGTACGCCGTGTATGCATATCTCTGGGAAGACAATAATCCAGAGACTTTCAGCATTTCGTTGCAGGGAAGGGTGGCCGCGCGGGACTACTACAGCGGTCAGGAAGGTCAATGGCGACGGCTCGGTCCATGGGTAACAACCGTCGCTGATGGCGTGATAAGTATTACAAGTTCCGGCGGGGCTGCCAACTTCTCCGGGATTGAGGTCTGGCAGGAAGTCAAACCATAAAACCATGACAAGAAACAAGAGAAATTCGTTCATCAGGAGAGCTTCAGCGATGATATGATGCGTATATTCATCAACTTCACACGTGGGTGAAATAACCCGGCGTAGTTTTCTTAAATGTGTTAGCGGAACGACTCTTTCCTGTACTCTGAGTTCACTACCTGGACATTTCCTGCCAGGTGTCTCAGCCAAAGAGCCCAAACGGCCCAACGTTATCTACATTCTGGT
>DAOUUR010000418.1 GCA_030668045.1 bacterium | reverse complement strand
TCGCTACATGGGATACCTGCCGATTTCAAAGTACGCATCTGAGCACGTCTTCCTGTCGCTGGAGGGACGATATGGTTCGATTAAGAACCGGGGAAACATCAGGGGAGACGATACAACGATTGCCGAACTAAACATTGCCATAAGCTGGATAGGTTTTATACAGGTAGGTCTGCAGGAGTAACTGAGCAGAGACAAAAGGATATTCTCAATTTCACATAACCGCAGCAAATTATCAGGGAGATACGGTATGGCCAGGATGCCACAACATTACGGAACTTCACACCCGACCGGTTCGGGCAAAACGATCAAGGCGCAATTATGAGTACATGCGTAATCTTTGGCGGTGCCGGTTTTGTCGGCACTCATCTGGCGCGTCATTTCTTGAAGACGGGACGTTTCACTCACGTCCACTTAGCCGACATTCGTCCCAGCAGTCTGGAAGGGATGGACGGCATATCAACATCGTTGACCGATGTCAGACAAGCTATCCCGAGTGACTTAGTTGATGAATCGCCCGAATGGGTGTTCAATCTTGCAGCCATTCACCGTGAGCCGGGTCATATCCGCGAGGAGTATTTTCAGACCAACCTCACCGGTGCCCGGAACGTATGTCAGTATTGCGAGACGACCGCATGCGATAATGTTTACTTTACCTCGTCGATTTCAGTCTATGGTCCGACCACCGGTCCGACCGACGAGAGCCGACCGATCCAGCCATCGACACCGTATGGTGGTTCCAAGTTTCCGGCAGAACTGATGCATGAGATGTGGCGACAACGCGGTGCAAACCGACGGTTGATAGTTTCCCGCCCCGGTGTCCTCTATGGACCGGGCGATCCGGGGAATATCCTTCGGATGATAAAGGCGATCAAAAAAGGCTACTTTGCGTTTCCCGGATCGCCCAATATCTTCAAGTCGTACGGCTACATCTATGGTCTGCTTGATAGCGTTGATTTTGTAATGGACAGCGACATGAAGTACTTCACTTACAACTATGTGGAAACCCCCACGCAGCCGCTCTCAGGTATTGTCGATGTGATCAAACGATATTTCGGTGTCAAGGCGATTGTGGTGCCGCTCCCGCTGTGGGCGTTGATGCCAGCTGCGAGAATAGTACAGAAATTATTTGGCTTTCGAAATCCGGTTCATCCGGTGAGAGTCAAGAAGGCAGCCACGCCGACGCATATCATTCCGCAAGCCCTCAAAGACAAAGGTTTCGAATTCAAGTTCGATTTTGAAACATCTCTTTCGCATTGGCAGTCGGTGGCGCCGGAGGATTTCGATGGTGTTGCCAGACCGGTTGTCGAGAAAACACCTTCGGTCGTCCATCTCAAACGCGGTCCCGAAGTCGCGCCACAGGAGGCGATAGTGGACCAGATGATGGTGCCCGAAGAAGAGATGGAGATTGTCTCATGAAAAACACATTTCCTGAGACGGCTGATCTCTCACAGTTGAAAGTTGCAATCGTTCACGAGTGGTTTGTGGACTATTCCGGCTCGGAGCGAGTTGTTGAGCAGATGCTCAACCTTTTTCCGCAGGCTGATCTGTTTGCACTGGTAGATTTTCTTCCCGACGATCTCCGCTGGTTTATCAAAAACAAGCCGGTAACGACATCATTTATCCAGAAACTGCCACGTGCTAAGAAGAGCTATCGTAGTTATCTGCCGTTGATGCCGATGGCCGTGGAGCAGTTTGATCTGTCAAAATACGATCTGATCCTGTCGCAAAATCACGCCGTATCGAAAGGTGTTATTGTCGGGCCCGACCAGGTTCATATCTGCTACTGTAATTCACCGATCCGATACGCCTGGGACCTGACCCACCAATATTTGAAAGAATCGGGGTTGGATCGCGGCCTGAAAGGCATGATCGCAAAGATGATCCTCCATTATATTCGGATGTGGGATCAGCGGTCGGCTATGGGCGTCGATCAGTTTATCGCAAATTCCGAGTTCATTGCACGACGCATCTGGAGGACTTACCGAAGGGAAGCGGCCGTGATCTATCCGCCGGTTGATGTGACCGGCTTTGAGTTGCGTACCGAAAAAGAGGATTTCTATTTCACCGCGTCGCGAATGGTGCCGTACAAGAAAATTGATTTGATCGTCGAGGCCTTTTCGATGATGCCTGAAAAGAAGCTGGTTGTGATCGGCGAAGGCCCCGATTTCGAGAAGGTCAAAGCCAAGGCCGGACCGAATGTAACGCTCATGGGTTACCAGCCGTTTGAAGTTCTCCGCGACCATATGCAGCGGGCCCGAGCGTTCGTCTTTGCAGCTCTGGAGGATTTTGGAATCGTGCCGGTTGAGGCGCAGGCCTGCGGAACTCCGGTGATAGCTTTTGGCAAAGGTGGTGCGCTGGAGACGGTGCGAGATGGCGAGACCGGGATGTTTTTTGATGAGCAGACGCCCCAGAGCCTGATCGAGGCCGTCCGCCGATTTGATACCAACTACGATCAGTTTGATCCGCTTACGATTCGCCGTCATGCCGAGGGCTTTTCAGCAGAACGATTCCGGGACGAGTATTCCGAGCTAATCAAGAATGTGCTGAAATCGAGCCAGCCACAGCCGAAAAAGCAATCGGCGCACCGGTTGGAACTGAGGGGGCGCCCAGAAGTGGCCTCGGCAGTTGAGGAAACGACCGCTGTGACCACGTAGGCTGAAGGCAATGTCAAAAGTGTGGCCCGATTGAGAGATAGATCCGACCGGGCGAGAGGCCCGAGGGGGGTCCTCTCTAAGTTGCCTCTGGGGAGGGACAATTTTCGTTGCTTTTCTGAGACGATTTCATATAATGGCCAGACCTCTATCGGCGGATTTTCGAGCAGTGAGTAATACTCATCGGTTTGAT
>DAOUUR010000399.1 GCA_030668045.1 bacterium | reverse complement strand
TTACCCCGCAACGATGCGGGACTCGGAAGCAGTCTTTGAAACGGTACGGAAAGGCGTTATGATCCCGGTAACTTTGCTACAGTCTCCATGCTTCCGATATAAGAAGTATGGATCAAGACGACATTATACGGGGAAAATACCAGATGCTTGCTCCAGAGCTGAACGAAAGGACACTTCGTCTTTTCGCGGCGGCAGAAGCGAAGTATTTGGGGCGGGGTGGAATTACCCTCGTCGCCCGTTCGATTGAAGTTTCTCGTAACAGAATCTCACGAGGATTGCGAGATCTCCAAGCAGAAGAGAAATTAGAGCCGGATCGAATACGGAGACCCGGTGGAGGCCGGAAAAAGCAAGTTCAGATATCCTGACCTCGGGGATTCGAATTTGAGACGAGTTCGTAGACGAGTCGGAGATTCGTACCGGGGTAGACGGTCTCGGTTTCGTTAAGCCGATTCGCTATGAATTGCGCCGCGTTGTCGGACATCCGGTTGGTCAGGTGGTGAAGACGAACCGTTAGTGTTTGCTCTTGAGCATTGGGGATTAGATCGGCTTCTGTCGTGAAGATCTCGCGCAGTAGGGAACGTGCATCGTTTGATCGAGTCAAGTGATCACGCAGCATTATGGCCATGGCGGTTTCGGCGCGGTAGGCAACCATCTTGACCGTATCGACAAAGCGCTTTCTTGTGGGGGCAAGTTGACCAAAACGTTCCTCCTGGGATAGTTGTCCGAGAAGGACATGCTTCCCGATCTCTTTGCGCTTGGCTTTGAGATCGTCCAGCTCCTTCTGGAGCGATGCCATCTCTGCCTTCAATTCACCTGTCTGCCTCTCATACTCCGCGAGATCTCCCTGCGCTCTCCCTTCGTGGAAGACGAGATTACCCAGCTCGGTTTTCTTTCTGCACAAGAATGCTGCCTTCCTGCGCACGCAACCATCGAGGTTCCTCCATGCAGGATTGACTACCTTGGTCGTCTCATCAATCGGTTCGATCTGATGGTCCATAAGTTTATCCAGGCCGAAATGTTCCATCATATATTTGAAGAAGTTTTCCTGAGACCATCTTGAGAACATGTGCACGGCAATGAGAGCAGCGTCCGAGGTGTAATCCGTGCTCAAAACCGAGACCTGATGGCCCGAGTCGGTGCGCTTGCGAATCTCGCGCACCCACATCTTATTGCTCAGCATGAGTCCGCGTTCGGCCAGGTCCAGCTTGACAGATTCGCCGTGCGGCATGCTTACGGTGTGTTCGGCAAACTCAGTGATCGGCCATTCGCCCTTGGGGTACTTGTGATAGGTTTGGCAGGCGATCCGCTGCTTCCACAAGGTCCGGAAGAATTCCGGACTGTAGCCCGCGCGGTCAAAGATGACCATGAATCGATGAATGTACGGATTCTTCTCCAACTGTTCGGTAGAAGGTTGACTCGGCACTTCCGCCAGCAAACGAGGAATAATCTCTCGTTTCAACACCTGCAGCAGGCCCGGGTCCACAGGCATATTCAGCACAAAAAAGGGCCGTCCCAGCTGATCATTGATCCAATAGTCGGTGGTGCCGCGCAGCCGCAGACGTTGGCGGGCAACATAGCGGCGGGGGAGCTTCGTCTGTGTACCATGATACGTCCGCACATGGCCATCTACATACAGAACGCCCGCGGCGTGAGGGTCGGCTTGCATCCAATCCTGCGACAGCCGCCCGCTCCATTCACTTACCTTCTCCGGCTGGGCGAGGATCACGATCTTCTCCCGCAGGGTCTTCACCTCCGGGATCCGATCAAGCCCCAGAAGCTTGCCCCATTCGCCCGCCGGGTGATAACGCAGTTGCTCCATGCTCTTGACGCGTGCCAACGCCATGGCGGCTAAGAGCAAGAAGATGTGGTCACACCCATAATAGCCGTCAGGCATACTGAAACAGGTCTGCGTGTAGCGCAGCAGTCCGTTCTCCAGGAGAGCGGGAAGCGCCCACAACACTCCCCCGTTGGGCACATCCAGACACGCTTCAAATTGCGTGGGCGCTTCGGACAGCACCCCAACCGCAGCGCTCACCCGGTCCAACTCCCGTGTGCAGCCCATCCCCATCGGCGCTGAGCTGTCTTCTACACTGCGCTCGCTCTTGGTCCGTGCCTCTTCGCTTTTTTTTTACCCTCGAACAGCCGCCCGGCACGAATCGCCCGGTACAGCGTATCGGCCTTGATCCCCAACTTCTCAGCCACATCCTTCCGAGGTACACCTTCACTCAGAAGCCCCTGCGCTTGTTCTATCACTTTCGGTTTCAATACCCGAGGCTTTCGCTTTAGGCGACGCTCAAAAAAAGCCGCTACGTCTCCTTTCCGAAATTTCTTCACCGCTCGCTTTACGCTGATCGGCGGTACACCAAATGCCTTCACAATATCTACCTGCCTGCAGCTGCCATTGACCACAAGGGATGCTGTGAACATCCGAAAGCTTTTGAGATCATTCTCCGCGTGGCGAAAGACCGGATGGCAGGCATGAAAATACGTCACCCACCCATCTCGCCTTTCATACGACAGCACACCATTGATGGGTGTGGCGCCTTCGCAAAACAACGGTAGTAGGGTCTGCGACATGGCACATCTCCTTCTCTGTTGAACCTCGGATACCCCAATAAGGTACCATTTTCAAATCCGACCGCAACCGGGAGATCTACCGTGTTCTGCCCCAAACAACGTTGCCTCTGCACATTTAGGAAGTTATCTGCCCATCCTCGCTTTTGACCGAGGTCCCGAGAACTAACGTGTTTCCATAGCTGCGGTTATCCACCCATCGACCACAGTGCATCTCCTGACTTCAGGCACTCTGTGGTAATCTCGTTCGGAAAGTCGGGCGGAGGAACACAGGAAAACTCTTTGGCGGGAGGTCAGGATATCTGTACTTAAGCCCGGTTCTTGTGCTTGGAAGCTTCGGCAATCTTTTTCGAGGCTTTCCTATCAGTTGGTTTCTGTGGGTTGTACCGCT
>DAOUUR010000263.1 GCA_030668045.1 bacterium | reverse complement strand
GCGTGCCATTGGGGCCGATTCCGCCCTGCCCGAACGAAGGAAATGCTAATGGTGATGAGAACGGTTTTATCAACATTTCTGATGTCACCTACTTGGTCGCCCACTTGTTCGGCGTACCGTTGGGACCACTGCCACCGGCCTGCCCGTGATCTCAAAGTTGTAACAGGCCCTCAGCAGCGGGCCAGACAAATGTCATGGTGAGCGTAGTCGAAGGGTGACATACAGCGAGGCATCAACAGAGAGAGAAAGCCTGTAATCAACTCCGTGTAGCGGCGGGCTTTATGTCCGCCGTTAGCTGGCGGGAGACAAGCCCCCACCCTACGCGAGTTCTATTTAGTCACCTTCTGGGATAGCCAGCAGAGGATGACCCACCGCAGCGGGCCGAGCACTTGAACAGGCGTGCCTGCTTTAAGCAAATCCATTACAGTGGTGCTTTAGCACAACACTCCTAACTGGTGTGCCAGTCAAGACATAACATATCTGATGTTGACAACCGCTGGTCGATCCGGTGAGGTCTGGCACGATGTTTCCCTCAGATATGCGACATGGTCGCCTTTTAGGCGTTGACAAGTGCAAACATTTCAATATCTTACCGATATGATGAGAAGTATGGATAAGAAAGCTACAACTCTTAAACCCTTGCTGGCATTGGAGGGGGGTGTTACTTTTTGACCGGTGTTAAAGTTCGTGATGACGAATCTTTTGAGAGAGCTCTTCGTCGCTTCAACAAGTTCTGCGAAAAAACGGGTATTCTTTCTGACATAAAGAAGAATCAGCATTTCGAAAAGCCGTCTGAAGCAAAGAAGCGTAAGCTTGCTGCTGCCAAGCGCAAAGCCAGACGCAACAGACGACTGGGGTTTTAGTTCCTGTGTCGCTATTGAAACAAATTGACAAAGACCTAATTGAGGCCCTCAAGGCCGGTGAAAAGAAAAAAGTCACCGTCCTTCGGGGCCTCAAGTCTGATCTGAAGTACTGTCGTATCGACAAAGGCGAAGACCTGGTTGATGAAGACGTCGTGGCCGTTCTCTCCAGTTGCGCCAAGAAAGTCCGGGATTCGATCGAGCAGTTCCGGAACGGCGGACGTGACGATCTGGTGGCCAAGGAAGAATTCGACCTCAATATTATTCAGGTTTATCTTCCAGAGCAACTCTCCGAAGAGAAGCTGCGCGAAATCGTTCGCGAGGCTATTGAAGAAACCGGTGCCGATTCTCCTCAGAAGATCGGGCTGGTAATGAAGGTTGTTATACCGAAGGTCAAGGGTCAGGCCGACGGCAAGATGATCAACAAGCTGGCCATGGAAATACTTGCCAAGTAATTTAACAACTTCCTATATTCTACATAGTAGAGAGAAATCCAAATTGTGGGAGTATTGGTATGAATTGGGTCGATGCAGTCTTGATTGTTCTGTTACTTGCTTCGGTAATCGTCGGTTCCAAAAAGGGACTTATTCGGGAGTTGATGGCCTTTATCATTTTCTTTGTGGCTGTGATTGTCTCAGTGAACTATATTGATGTTTTTGCCGTATGGGTTTACACTCGGCTCGGTGGCTCTCCCCTGATTTCGGCCTTCCTCTCTTTTGTCATCCTGCTGGCGGCTTGTTATGCGGTCTTCAAGGTCCTCGGACTCCTTTTCTATCGCATCGCCAATATCAAGCAGACCGGCAAGAAAGATCAGATGGGTGGCGCCCTGGTAGGATTTCTGCGCGGCTGGGTGGCGGTCGGTTTTCTTTCGTTCCTGGTTTTCCTGCTCCCCATGCCTGATGCATTCTACACATCATTTGAGTCCTCATTTCTTGGCTCAGCCGTGGCCAAAACAGTACCGCTGATGTATGAAGGCACCGCCAAGATTCACCCCAAGAATCCCAATTTTATGGACAAGGTCGAAAAAGCGCTCCTGCTGGAACCGTACGATGGCGTTACCGGTGGCATTCCCAGCGAAGATAAAGTCGATGTTTACCGTACTCTGTATCAGATTGAACGTTTTTTTGAGACCAGCGCGACGACACTCTAATTTGATTTTGAAATAACCACGCATGACGTATATTAGAGCCGGCCTCAGGCCGGCTTTTCTTATTATGTTTGCGATTTTGCTATGATTGATGCTCACACGCTAAATGCGCTCGAATTTGCCAAGGTTGTTTCGATGATGCGGGGCAAATGCCTGACTCCTTACGGCAAGGAAAAGGTCTCAGCCATCGAACCGCTTTTTGAGAAGGTGGCAATCGACCGCAAGCAACTCGAAATCTCCCAGATGCAGGATATTCTCAAATTCGGTCAGGCCTTCCCTCTCTACAACCTTGAGGACTGTCGCGAACTGTTGAACAAAGCTACGGTAGAGGGGATATATCTCGACCCCAAAGAAATCCTCATCATTCTGGAATTAGTAAGAGTATCCATAGAGCTGCACAACTACGACAAAGAGGGCCGCGAGAACTTTCCGGCAATATCAGCATATCTGGGACAGGTTCGCGCCTTCCCTGAACTGAGGCAAGAGATTTCTCGGATATTCGATGAATACTGCGAAATCAAAGACAATGCGTCCTCCACTCTCAAACGAATACGAATCGAACTCGGCGACACCCGCCGGAAAATCATATCGATGCTTGAGCGAACTCTGGCCGGACAGCAGAAACAGCCCGGCTGGCAGGATGACATGGTCACCACCCGCAACGGTCGCTATGTTATTCCTATTCCATCAAGTCAGTACCGCAGTGACATTGGCATTCTTCACGACCGCAGCCAGACCGGTGCAACTCTTTTCGTGGAACCGGCCGGATCGGTCGATGCCAACAACCGCATCAACATTCTGCAGCAGGAGGAACGCCAGGAACTTGATCGTATCCTGCGAGCAATCACACGCGAGATTGCTCAACGTGTCGAACCGCTCCTGCAAAATGCTGAGTTGATCGGCCAGTTGGATGCTATCTATGCCTGCGGTAAATTCGCGGTGCAAACCAAGGCCGAGCGACCGGTGATTGTTGACCGGCCAGCTTTCGATCTGATCGACGCTCGCCATCCGTTATTGATGGTTCAGTTTGATGACCAGGAGCAGGTCATCGCCAACAGTGTTGCGCTGGGTGATGGCCGACAGGTTATTCTGGTCACCGGACCGAACACCGGTGGCAAGACAATCCTGCTCAAGACAGTCGGGCTCTCGGTCCTGATGGCTCAGTGCGGTTTGCCGATCCCAGCTGACGCCAAATCAGAAGTCGGCATTTTCTCAAATCTGTTTGCCGATATCGGCGATGAACAGTCTATCGAACTTTCGCTATCAACTTTTTCATCGCATGTGAGGAATATCATTGATGGCTTGCGAAATGTCGGAAACGACGTGCTGCTCCTTTTTGATGAGATTGGAGCTGGTACCGACCCGAAAGAGGGTGCTGCACTTGCTGAGGCGATCATCTTGCATACCATTCGTCACCGGACGAGGCTTATCGCCACCACACATTACTCGCAACTGAAAACAATGGCCACCGAACATCCTGAGATTGAAAACGCTTCGCTTGATTTCAACCTGGAGACACTCGCTCCAACCTATCGACTCAACATGGGCATCCCCGGCTCATCGTATGCCGTTGAGATTGCCAACCGACTCGGCATGCCGGAGGATATTTGCAGGCATGCATCGTCGCTTGTTGGTACCGGCGAGAAATCATTGACGGCGCTGATTTCGTCGCTGCAGGACGAACTGGCTACGGTCAAGGAAGACAAGGCCCGCCTCAATGAGCGTCTCTCCGAAGCCAGCCGTCTGGAAAAAGAGTACACTGAGAAATCGAACCATCTGGAAAACGAGATAGAGAATGAGAAAAAACGGAAGCTGGCCGAAACTGAAGTATTTCTCGATCACACGCGCAGAGAAATCGAGAAGTTAGTTGCCGAAATTCGAAAATCGCAGGCGTCAAAGGAATCGGTAAAGCAATTCCACCACAATCTGCAGAAACGTCAGCACCACGTTGAAAAACTGAAACGCAAGGCTGCCGTCGCGGCGGATGAACTTGTTGTATTCAATGTTGGTGACAATGTTAGGATAATCTCGCTGGACCATGACGGTGAGATCGAAGCCTTGATCGGCAAGGACAGGGCTCGGGTGAAAGTCGGCAGCGTCACTACTACAGTTGAGCTGCGCAATCTCGAAAAGCTCATCAAAGAAGAAAAAGGCGCTGTCTCAAGAGTCACTCGTCATGTCAAAGCTGAACAACTTGAATCGCCGGAGATTCATCTGCGCGGGATGACGGTTGATGAAGCAATCGAAGCGCTGGACATATTTCTCGACCGCGCCCTCATCGCGGGGTTGCATCAGG
>DAOUUR010000425.1 GCA_030668045.1 bacterium | reverse complement strand
GTGGAATTCAGGGCTGCATAATTGCGGTCCTTGTCGAATTCGGTCAACTGTCCTGAGTATTGATTGCCGCCCTGATAGTAGCGGTAGTTCTCATAGTCAAGGCCGGAAGCCAATCCCTCGGCCGAGAGATGGAAAGTCAGGTTGGGATTGATGACCAATCCGGCCGAAGCTTGCAGGATTATCTGGCTGCGGTCGAGATCCGCAAAAACGGAG
This sequence comes from bacterium, assembly GCA_030668045.1. Taxonomy (GTDB): domain Bacteria; phylum Zixibacteria; class MSB-5A5; order GN15; family FEB-12; genus DAOUUR01. Next base: position 2,610 of record DAOUUR010000425.1, on the reverse strand, counting down.
GAGTCTGCATCATCGAAAGAGTCGTTTTCGACCCAGCGGGTAACATCGTTGTTGCGTGTGAAGTTGGCGCCGACTGAAAACTCCATGTTTCCTTTTGGTCGGTATGCGATACCAAAGTAGTTGGCCCACCAATGGCCGCCGCGATCTCCACCCCCACCCGGATTGAAGGTAAAGGATACTTTCTTTCTCTGATCGGTCTGGAGGTTGAGCCACCAACTAAACGTCGGTCGCACCGGCCATTCCCAGTCGCCATTGCCGCGAGTTTCCAGATCGCTATATTTCTCTCCTTGAACGCTGACTCCGCCACCCAGCGTCCAGTTGTTTACGAATTCGATGAAGCCATTGTAGTTGCCGCCAAGCTGATACTGCACGCCATCATAATTCCATGACGTATAGAAGTTGAAATTATTGTACGAATTCCGAATGATCCACCAGTCATCGCTGGTCCGGTATTGCAGCCACGCCAAGGTATGACGGCTATCAACTCGCGATGTATATCCAAGCCGGTTGATTCTCAGGTCGGGGCTCTTGAAGGTTACGCCCAGCGTCCCTCGAATATGTTTGCCACTTTCTTTCTCAATTACCGCATTGATTCCGTACCCGGTTTTTTCGTTGTCAACGCGGCTGAAGATAGCATGACCGCTTAGCAGCCAGCCGCCGTCGTTGGTGAACAATCGCCAGTCAACGCCGCCGGTGGTGGCCGGATGGTAACCGTCCTGGCTGACTACTGTCAGCAAGCCACCAATACTTGAGTTCTTGAAGATATCCTGTTTTAGTCGAACGACCGTGTAGTTGGCCGTTGGTTCAACCATTTGCTCGCGTGAGACAGTATCGAGCGACAGGGTGTCCAGAACAAGGGAGCCGTCTATCCAGGATGAGTCGGTGACCAGATTGGTCTCTGCGGCGTATTCGGCCCATTCTTCCTGAGTCTGGGCGGTCAGGACGGCGATTGAGGTTCGGTCGCCAAGTTTGCCGGTTATCTTGGCCGCTCCCAGAATAGTAGTGACGTTAGGTTGGTCAATATCGTAGGCGTGTTCGGAGTCATTGACTCCGCCGGGTCGAACACCGACCCGTCGCGAATAGAAAAGGGCAAAGTCGGTACTAAACAGATCGGAGCCTTCCAGAAAAAACGGTCGCCGTTCCGAAAATTGAGTCTCATATGCCGAGAGGTTGAGAACCGGCTCATCAAGTTCAACCTGGCCAAAATCGGGGTTGATAGTGGCGTTCAACATCAGGTTCGATGACAACGCATACTTAAGATCAAAACCGGTATTACTAAGGAAGTCGCGTCCGTCGGGATTGCCGGCCCGTGTCGGCTCGGTTGCGAAGCTGGAAACAGCATAGGGAAGAATTTCCAGATGGCGTGACGACTCGATCCCGGCCAGTCCCTTGAGATGGCCAAAATTGGAAACCCACCCGCCCTCCGATTTCGGCGTATACGCCCATCCGACAATCTCGCTTTTGCGATTGATATAGCGGATGAAGTCGGCACCCCAGATGTGCTCCTCCTTCTCCGAGAAGCGAATACAATGATACGGAATCTTGATCTCGGCCGTCCAGCCCCAGGGTTGAAGCGCCACGCTGCTTTCCCAGACAGCGTCCCATGACATATCGCTGTGATCTTCATTGTAGTAACGACAGTCGCGCTGTACTCCAGCGGCGCTGACTTCAAAGGCGTGGCCGGTCTGGTGGTCGTGGAACGGATCAAGCCGGACCGTTACCCGATCCGATTGTGACGCTCGGTCGCGTCGGACCAACTGCCGGTCGATCTTATCCGGCTCGGAATCGTAGCACCAGAATGCTACATATAGAGCCTCGTCGTCATACGCCACCGCTACTTTTGTCCGTTCGGTGGCCTCCAGTCCCTCATCAGGCTCGCGCTGTATAAACTTTTTGGCCAGCTGGATCGTATTGCCTTTCCAGGTGGCATCATCGAGATTTCCGTCGATTGTCGGCGGGTGAGGATTGACGTGGTAAGCTGTCAATTCCGGGACAATCCGCTCCCGGTTGACGGCTTCATCGGCCAAAGCTATAGCCGGAAATAGAAATGTAATGGCAGTTACAAAACAAAGGGGTACCTTAAAGCGTCTCATCATCTCTCCTCGCACCTTCTGCGGTTTTCGCTCCAGAAGTACCCAACCTATCAGACCTGACTCTTTTGACGAGAGAATCCGGGAGATGTTACATAAATGTTTCGGGGCTATAGTCCGAAAAGAATGGGAGTGAGGCCGAGACGGCATTTATTCGGAATAATTACGTATTTCTGGGGGTTAAATTGTTAATTCGTGATTGCCTTTTTCGTAATAAGTACGTATAATGGATATGCCCCTTCTTTGTGGTCTTCTTCAATAATTGCTTAGGGCGGAGGAATTATCTTGGATAAGCCGGGAAAGCGGTCTGGAAGTCGGTCAGCCGATAGTGGGATCGCTTCGGGAACGCAAATAGGTCGCTATACGGTCGAGAATTCAGCCGAATTGGCCGGTCTGGGCGAGGTGTATCAGGCCCGGGATACCGACCTGAACCGTCTGGTGCTGCTGAAGTTTCTACCGATGGCGTATGCATCGGTAGAGGCAGCCAGAGCTCGATTTTCCCGAACCGCACAGCAAACTG
>DAOUUR010000298.1 GCA_030668045.1 bacterium | reverse complement strand
CGCCGTGAATCCTACGCGGTCCTCCGTGGGAGTTTCTATTATATCCCGAAACGCTTCTAAAGTCAAGTTCTGCTTATTGTTATCAGGATTGTCCTCAGCCAGATTGGCCATCGCCCCGACCAGCACGCGTACCATGTTGTGCAGGAACCGGTTGCCGCGAATCTCGAAAACCAGAAGAGGGCCGACCTGCCGCCATCTGGCCGAATGGATGAAGCAGCGGTTGTCCTCCTTCAATGAGGAGACGACACAGAACCGTGAAAAATCATGCTCACCTACGATTGCCGGAGCCGCCGCCCGAAGCTTCTCAAGTGAAATCTCCCTCTGCCGTTCCCACCGCAATCGATAGTAAAGCGCCGATTTCTCCGCGCTTATCAGATAGCGATACCGTTTCCATCTCGCGCTCCTGCGGGCGTGAAACTCCGCAGGCACCTCCTGTGATTCGATTATCCTGATATCAGCGGGCAGATAAAAATTGAGCGCTTTCTGGTAGGTCCCTGATTCCAACCGGTGGTTGATCCGAAAATTGGCCACCTGTCCGAGCGCATGAACACCAGCATCAGTCCGCCCCGCTCCCATCACGCTGATTTTTTGCCCACACACTTTCTCAATTGCGGCCTGCAACTCACCCTGGATCGTTCGTTGTTCCGGTTGCACCTGCCACCCGGCGTATTCGGTGCCTTCGTACTGAAGAGTCAGTTTGATATTTTTCTCAGCCATAGATCAGAGCGTAACCACAAAAACAAGAGCAACAAACGCCGCCGCCACCGTAACGAAGAGAATCTCGGTAGCCCCAAAACGGGAATGCGAATACGTTGTACGATCCGCAGACCGACCGTAGCCGCGAGCTTCGATAGCCATCGCGATATCATCAGCCCGCCCGATAGCGGAAACGAAGACCGGAATAATAATACACGATGTTTTCCTGATTCGATTGACCACCGACCCAGAGAAATTGACTCCACGAATGATCTGAGCGTTGCGGATAGCTATAAACTCTTCATACAAAACCGGAATGAATCTGATCGCGATAAACAGAATCAACGAGAGATCATCAATCGGCACCCGCAACTTTTTCAACGGTCGAAGAACCTTCGTGATCGCCTCGGCCAACTCTGAAGGCGAACTGGTCAGTGTTATCAAAAACGCGGTGGAGATAAACAGCACCAACCTCAGCGAGTAGAATCCAGCCAGCTGAACACCGCCCGAATATATCTTCCAGCCAAACAGATCGACTGCTACGTCGCTCCCCTCCCCGGAGAAAACCAGATGATACAACGCCGTAACAAAAAGCAGAATAACCAGCGGTCTGAAATTACTAACAATAGCCGCAACACCGACCCGCGCCAGAAGCAGCGACACCAGCAAGGTCGCCAGAATCGCCAGGTAATACAGAAAAGAGTGCGTCATCAGCGCAAGAACCAGCACCAGTGTAACCGGCGCCATCTTGGCCCTTGCATCCAGACGATGCAGGTATGAGTCAAGGGGACGATATTGACCGAGCAGTATCGGGGTTGACGACAGCATAGTAGGTTAGAAAATCAATACGGGCCGGAAAGCAAGCGAATTATCGGGCTAATGAATATCAGTACTTCGGTCGCGTTCCTGAAGCGTCCGCGCAATTGGGCATTGGGAACAAGCTGACCGGGATCCCCGCCTGCGAATAAACCAGAATACGAGATATAATATCGCTACTGCGATGATCAACCCTATTGTTATCTCCTGCCACATAAGTATCCTCACCACCCCATTCGGGTAAACAATTGATAGACACCTAACGCTCCGACATAGGCCAGAATCGTCATATAGATAAATACAAATACCGCATACCGCCACTGGGCTGTTTCCTGGCGAATCGTCACCAGAGTCGCCCCACACTGACAGCAAAGCGCAAAGAATACCATCACTGACAATGCTACCGCCGGTGTAAAGAGCGGTTGACCTTTTTTGGGACCGCCATCCCATTTGGCTTGCTGTATCATGGTTAGCAACGATGCCTCCGTATCGCTATCGCCACCCATATTAAAAATTGTCCCCATGGTTGCAATCACTACTTCCCGGGCTGGAAATGATGCCAACATCGCCATAGTGATTTTCCAATCCCAACCCAGAGGGGCAAAAGCAGGTTCAACCGCTCGGCCCATTCCAGCAAAATACGATTGTCGAAGCATGCGACTGGCCGTTCTATTTTGCAATCTTTCCAGAGTCAACACATGGTTCAATTCCAGATTGGCCAACTGGTACATAGTATGAATAACGGGTGCTTGGGTCGAGTCGGTCTCGATCAGGCTGTCGCGCACAGTGGCAAGATTGTCGGGGTGGGTAGCCGATGCCAGATGATCTCTTACTGTCTCATACCACAACGCCGATGGCAACAGCCGATTGTTCAGCAACGATGATCGTTTCTCCTCAAGGAAGACACGGCCGGTTTGATAGCGCTCCTGCTGAACCACTATAGCGTCTTCATACTCATCCACAAGGGCTGAAGGTCGGGGATAATAACTAAGCGCCCAAACGACCACTGTAATAGCCAGAATAACCGAACCCGCTCGAACGACAAAAGTCCTGACTTTGTTTAGCACTCTGAAACCGACAGATTTGAAAGTAGGCCACTTATATGACGGCATTTCCATGACAAACGTCCCTCTCTCGGTTGGAAATATTGTCTGGTTGAGTATAAAAGAGACAATAACAGCCACAACTATTCCCAGAAGATACAACGCCGCCAGAACCAGCCCTTGCGAATTGAAAATACCGAAATATGAGTAAAATGGGATGAACGCTGTAATCAAGATCGAATATACCGGCAGGCGTGCCGAGCAGGTCATCAGCGGAGCGACCATGATTGTGATCAGCCTTAGCTTGCGATCTTCGATTGTGCGTGAAGCCATAATCCCCGGCACAGCACAGGCAAATGATGAAAGCATCGGAATAAACGATTTGCCGGACAAACCGCACCAGCGAAACATACGATCAACCAGAAAAGCCCCGCGTGCCATGTAGCCCGAATCCTCCAGTAGCGCGATAAAGAAAAATAGAACCGCAATCTGAGGGACAAACATCAGTACCGATCCAACCCCTCCTATGATACCGTCCACGAGCAACGATCTAACCGGACCATCTGGCATCGTCAACTCAACCCAGGAACCGACCATCCCGAACAAACCGTCAATCAATTCAATAAACGGTCCCGCCCAACTGAAGATTGACTGAAATATGAATACCATCAGACCAATCAAAAAAAGCGGCCCGAGAACCCGATGAAGCAGAAAACGGTCAATCTTCTCTGAAGTCGTCATCATTCGTTCTTTCGGTTGAACTATCACCTGTTCTGAAAGGGCCGCCGCTTTCTTAGTGAGATGTTTTGCTTCGGCAACCGTAAGTGAACCATGTTCGGCGATCAACTGATTTCTCACTTCGGAAATCATTACCCGAAGTTCACGATCACTTCCTTCCAACAACCGTCTCTCCGCAATACTACCGGCGTCAAAAAGCACTCTGATCAGTTCGGCTCTCGACACGTGTGCTACTTCTTGCCTTTTGAACAAGCGAGTCAGAAGGATTTCAACCGCCGTATCATACCTGGGCACAATCGGACAGAAGGGTCGGTCCAGTAAAGCAGCCACTTCTTCCTTCAGTTGCTCCACACCCTGGCTGCGATTTCCAACCACCGGCACTACCGATATCCCGCCGAGGAGTTCCGAGAGCTTTTTTGTATCAATCGAAACCGCACGCCGTTCGGCCAGATCGACCATGTTCAGAGCCACAACAACCGGCTGGCCGATCTGAAGAATCTGCAGGAGCATATAAAGACTTCTTTCGAGATTAGTAGCATCAAGCACACAGATAATGGCATCCGGAAGTTTTGAACCGCTAACTTTGCCATAAAGCGCCGAAGCCGCTATAACCTCGTCAGG